>JALRGZ010000147.1 GCA_023253295.1 Flavobacterium sp. | reverse complement strand
CAATTTGGTTTCTAATGCAATTAAGTTTACCAAAAATGGTTTAATTCAGATTAAAGTGGATCAGATTGAAAAAAAAGAGAATATTTCGGTTTTTAAAGTTCAGGTAATAGATAATGGAATTGGAATTGATACTGAAAAATTTAAATCCATTTTTCAAAAATTTGAACAAGCTGAAGTAAAAACGACGAGACAATTTGGAGGAACAGGTTTAGGCTTAGCGATTACAAAGAAACTTCTTCGATTATTAAATTCCAATATTCATTTAGAAAGCGAGTTAGGTGTAGGTTCTAATTTCAGTTTTATATTGGAATTGCCTTATTTTTTAACCGATTTAGAATTGAAAAATAATCTTGTACAAAATGATTATGAAGAAGAAAACTTGCAAGGATTGAAAATTCTTTTAGTTGAAGATAATTTAATAAACACTAAAATCGCTGAAAAAATTTTAAAACAATGGAATGTTGAGGTAGATACTGCTGAGAACGGACTCGTAGCTGTTGAAAAATTTAAAGTCAACAACTATGATATTATTTTAATGGATTTATCGATGCCTGTAATGGATGGCTATGAAGCCACAGCTATTATTAGAAGTTTGAATGCCTCTATTCCTATTATTGCTCTAACCGCTTCTTCTTCCTATAGTTATCTTGAAAAAGCTTTGCAAATCGGGGTAAATGATTATATTATAAAGCCTTTTAATCCTAAAGAGCTAAATATGAAAATGAGAAGATATTTTAAATGATTTTAGATGTCATTTTTTTTAATTTCAATAATTTAATAAAAACATATCATTATGAGAATCATCGCTTTTGCAGGAAGTCCCAGTAAAAATTCTATCAATAAAAAATTAGCTACCTATGCCGCTGGATTATTTGAAAATGCAGAAGTGGAAATTTTAGATTTAAATGATTATCAAATGCCGCTTTTTAGTGTAGATATCGAAGCCGAAATTGGGCAACATGAGTTAGCGAAAGTTTTTTTGGCAAAAATTGAATCAGCTGATTTTTTAGTGGTTTCTTTAGCTGAAAATAATGGAAATTATTCTGCGGCTTTCAAAAATGTTTACGATTGGTGTTCAAGAATCATTGGCAAAGTATTTCAAGGGAAACCAATGTTATTAATGGCAACTTCTCCCGGAGCCAGAGGAGGAGCTACTGTTTTGGAAATTGCTAAAAATGCTTTTCCACGTTATGGAGCTGATATTAAAGCTACTTTTTCTTTGCCAAGTTTTGATGGTAATTTTGATATAATAAATACCCGAATTTCTAATCAGAATTTTGATGTAGAGTTGAAAGAAATTATAAAGAGTATTTCGTTGTGATAAATCTTATTGTAGGAATAGTTTGGTTTTGGGGTTTGTTTCGTTTTATTGTTTAGTAAATTAACATTTTTGTTATAAATTTATTGCTATATAGCTGTGTTTGTCGTGTTTATTTCATGTGAAGCTACGGTGTTCGGCTAATTGGAATAATAGTCAATAAAATCATTTTTTATGATCAATAGAATTAAATCTTCTCTAGAACTATTCTTAATCATTTTTGTTTTATTCTTATTTGTAGTAGGAGTAAGTGTTTATGGCGTTTTAGGAATGAAAAAAGTGAAATCTGATTCCCATGAACTTTTTACCGACAGAATGATTCCTATGCATCATTTGGGTGATATTCGTTTTTTTACTGTAAAAACTCTTTTTATAATTCAGCAGGCAGATAAAAAGCAAATTTCTTATAATGATGCAAAAGATAGTATTGAGAAAATACAGGACAATGTAATAAAAGGCTGGAAAGGTTATTTGCATTCAGGTTTAACGCCTGAAGAGGAACAAATTACGTCTAATATTTCGGTATTATTGAAGAATTCATCAGTAGAGATTAAACAAATAAAAGTAATATTTGAAAAAAATGATAGTGTTGCTTTAGGGAGTTTTGTAAAAAATATTTCTCAATCTAATTTGTATAAAATATTAGCTGAAGTTACTAAATTACGGGAAGTTCAGCTCCAAATGGCCGATGCTACCGTAGGTGAAATTTTATCCGATTTTGGAGCTTTTATCAATAGTCTTATAATAATACTCGTAATTATCTTTTTCCTGGTTGTTCCTTTTACCTATTATCTTATAAATAAAAACAGCGATTTTATTAGTAATTACATCAAGAATTCGGATAAATTAAGCTCTGCCGAACAAAAATATCATTCCTTATTTGAAAATGCAGGAGACGCCATATTTTTGGTTAATCAAGATTTAATTATTACAGAGAGTAATAACAGTTCTTCTGAATTATTAGGTTATAGCTGTGAAGAACTCAAAGGAATGAGTGTAAAGGATTTATATTCTTCAAAAGATGTAGTTGGGATTCCTAATAGAGTTAAGATATTGAATCAAGAAAAGAAATTAATTGATGAAATTTTAATGAAGCGTAAGGATGGTAGTGAAGTTTATGCAGAAATCAACAGGACTGTATTGAAAGATAATACGTATTTAAGTATCGTTCGTAATATTAGCAAACGAAAAAAAATAGAAGCAGAGTTGCACGAAAAGACGGAATTATTACAAATGTTTGTAGAGCACAGTCCTGCTTGCTTGGCCATGTTGGATAATGATATGAAATATATCGCTTTTAGTCGTCGATGGATAACAGGTTATAATATCAAGGATAAAGAGATAGTAGGTAAAAGTCATTATGAAGTTTTTCCGGATATTCCACAGCATTGGAAAGATATCCATCAGCGTTGTCTTCAAGGAGCTATCGAATTTAATGATGAAGATCCTTTCTTAAGAGAAGATGGAAGTGTAGAATGGCTCAAATGGGAAATTCGTCCATGGTATAAGGTTAAGGGCGAAATAGGGGGAATTATTATGTTTACAGAATTGATTACTGATAGAAAGAGAGCGGATGAAATGTTTAGAAAACAGTTTTTTAATTCTCCGGATATCATATTATATGTCAATAAAAAGTATAAAGTTGAATCCATTAATAGAAAGTATTTTGGAGGATTGCAGCTTGAAGAAATTATTAATTCAAATTGTCTTGAGATTTTATCGGAGGAAAATAAAGAAACCACTAAAAAGGCTTTAACAAAATGTTTTGCAACCCAAAAAAATCAGCTTATTGAGAATTTGTTAGTTCAGGAACGTTGGTATAGGTTAAGATTTATACCTATAATTGTAAGTGATGAGGTGACTCATATTATGATTTTTGCTACCGATATCACTAAACGAAAACAGGCTGAACTGAAATTAAAACAAAGTGAAGAAAGGTATCGTATTTTGACTGAAAATGTTGGAGATGCGATTATTATGATTGATAAAGATTTAAACATAATATATTATAATCCTTTAGTTGAAAAAATCTCTGGCTACACATTAGGTCATGAAAAATTAAAAACAGTTTATGATTTAGTTCATCCTGATGATTATAGTAAAATGCTACGATTTTTTCAGGATTCAGTGGAATCACCTGGTTCAGCATTGCAAAATCAAATTCGAATTAAGAATAAATTAGGAGATGTAATTTGGATTGAAGGTACTGTAAGTAATTTGTTAGAAAAAGAAGGAGTAGAAGCCTTTATAGGTAATTATAGAGATATTACTATTAGAAAAAAACTGGAAGAACAACAAGTTTTGATGTCTTCAATTGTCAATACTACTGATGATGCTATAATTAGTAAGGATATTAATGGAATAATTACTTCATGGAATGTAGGAGCAGAGAAAATTTTAGGGTATACTGCTAAAGAAATGATAGGTCAGAATATCTCTAAGCTACTTCCTCCGAATCTTAATGGAGAAGAAAAAAGAATATTAGAAGACATAGCAAAGGGGTTTTCAATTGATCATTATGAAACAAGAAGATTAAAAAAAGACGGAACTATTATTGATGTTTCTTTAACAATTTCGCCTATCAAGGATATTTTAGGAAAGGTAATTGGGGCTTCAAAAATAATGCGCGATATTACAGAACAAAAGAAATATGAGAATGATTTGATTCATTTTAATGCTGAACTTAAGAAAACAAATGCCGAGCTAGATCGTTTTGTGTATAGTACATCTCATGACTTAAGAGCACCGCTAAAATCGATGATGGGACTTATTTATATGATGGGGGAAGATATTGATCTTGAAAATACTGACTTACATGATAGATTAAAAATGTTAGGAAATAGTGTCAAGAAACTTGATGATTTTATTGAGGAAATTTTACGTTATTCCAGAAACTCACGTATGGTATTGGAGAAAAATGAAGTTGATTTTAGAAAAATGCTAGAAGAAATCAAGCGGGATCATAAGTTTTCGGAAGAAATAAAAGGAGTGCAAATAGTAGAAGAAATTAATTCTGAAGAGATATTTATTTCGGATTATAATAGATTGAGTATAGTCTTAAATAATATTTTCTCAAATGCTTTAAAGTATAGAGATTTTTCAAAAGATGCATCTATTGTAAAAATTACGATTAATGCCGATGAAAAAAAGGCGAGAATTGTAGTTGAGGATAATGGAATAGGAATTACAAATGAGAATCAGGAAAAGATTTTTGATATGTTTTATAGAGCAACTACTCAAGCCTCAGGTTCCGGTATCGGTTTGTATATTGTAAAGGAAGCTCTTGATAAGTTAGGAGGAACCATTTCTGTTGAATCGGAGCTACATTATGGAACTAAGTTTATTATTGATGTCCCAAATCAAATTAGCAATTTAAATTAAATTTATATGAAAGTAAAACATATTCTCTTAATAGATGATAATGATATCGATAATTATGTATCCAATCATGTTGTTAAAAAAAGCCAAATCACAGATAAAATCACTATAAAAAATTCAGCAATTGCTGCCTTAGAGTATTTGGAGGAAATAAAAAATAATTCAGATGAGTTCCCGGAGTTAATTTTCTTAGATATTAAAATGCCTATCATGGATGGTTTTGGCTTTTTGGATCAATTTATTTTATTTCAAATGGCTGTGGAAGGCAAATGTTCGGTTATAATGCTTTCTTCTTCAAGCGATCCAATGGATATCAATCGTGCATTACAATATCCGGTTGTAAAGCAGTTTATGACTAAACCTCTTAAAATTGAGATGTTAGGAACTTTATAATGTAAAAAGGTTTTGTATGAGTTGTTGTTTTGAATTTGATTTTAGTAATAGAAAATGGTATTTTAAGTTATTAGTTTTTACTATACTTCAAATGCAAACTTTGACATAAATTTTCAATATTAATAAATCCATTAAGTGTAAAAGAAAACGGAAAGTTGTTTTGGTGTTCTTTTTTATTTTAACTTAAAATGTTATTTGTTAATAATAATATTGTTATTTTTATTATAAATTCGTGCGATTAAATACTGTTTTTTGATTTTTTATGATGTTTTTTTAATCATTATAAAAAAGAAATTAATATAGCGTTAAAAAAGGATTTATGATAAATAAAATTAAAGCCTCTCTGGAGTTGGTTTTTTTAGTTTTTACCTTGTTTTTGTTTATAATAGGGATAAGTATTTATGGTTTTTTTAAAATAAAGAAAATTGATTCCAACTCCCATGAATTATATAAAGATAGATTACTTCCAATTGACCAATTGGCAAATGTTAGATATGCTTCATGGCAAAACATTTCTTTAACTCAACAGGCTAATTCTAAGCTTATAAGTTACGCTGAAGCAAAAACAAAAATCAGTGAAGCTCAAAATAAAATTAAAGTAAACTGGAGGGCTTATTCGCTTACCTATATTACTCCAATTGAAAAACAAATTGCTCGAAAAACTTTAGCTCTACTGAATAAATCATCGGTAATAGTTGATAGTTTAGTCATGATTCTTGAAAAAGAAGATAAAGTTGCATTAAACAATTTTGTAGAAAAAGATTTGTTTGCAAATCTTGAACCTGTTTTAAACCAACTAAATAAGTTAATTAAGTTACAGGTTCAGATTGCAAAAAATATTGATGAGGATAATTTATCTGACTTCAGTACTTTCATTGAGCGAATTTTGTTGACACTGATTGGTGTTTTTCTTTTTGCAATTCCTTTTGCCTATTATCTTATTAGAAAAAACAGAAGTATCATTAGTGATTTTAATCAGAATACAGATAAGTTGATTGCTAGTGAGGAGAATTATAGAAATATTATTGAATATGCCTGTGAAGCTATTATTATTTTAAATCAAGATACTCATATCATAGATTTAAACGACTATGCTTGTAAATTATTAGGGTATTCACATGAAGAGTTATTACAAATGGATATTTCTCAAATAATTCCTAAAAGTGAATTATACAGTCAAAAGCAAGATGTTGAAAAAATAAAGAGAGAAGGGGTTGCAATATTAAATAGGAAAATAAAAGGAAAAGACAATTCGGAAATTGATGTAGAAATAAGTATTCGTTTAATTGAAGGGAAAGGTTTCTTTGCTATTATTCATGATATTACGGAACGCAAAAAAACGGAATTACTTATTAAAGAATCAGAAGAGAAATATCGCTATCTTTTCAATAATAATCCCGGGCATATTATTGTTTGGGATTTAGAAAGTTTGCAAATTTTAGAAGTAAACGATGCTGTAGTTGAAAAATATGGATATAGTCGTGAGGAATGGATTTCAATGACAGTTTTAGATTATCGTCCAATTGAAGATAGAGAAGGGATAATTAATTTTGCTAAAGATTTTCTGGATCAAGATAAAGATTTAAACATTCAAAAAAGAAATTGGAGGCATCTTAAAAAAAATGGAGAAGAGATTTTGATGGAAATAACGTCTCATAAAATTATTTATAATAATCGAAAAGCCATTTTATCTATTGCCTCTGATGTTACAGAACAAGTAAAAATTCAAAATGAACTTAAACAAAGTGAGGAAAAATACCATTCCTTAATTGAGAATGCCGGTGATGGTATTTTTTTGGTCGATAAAAATTCTAGAATTATAGAAGTAAATACAAGTATAGGTGAATTATTAGGTTATACTCGTGAAGAACTTTTAAGAATGAAAGCTAAAGATTTATTTTTTCCGGAAGAAATTAATAAATCGTCATTACAAATTAATTTATCTACTCAAGATGAAGTTTTGACAAATGAGACCCGTTTAAAACGTAAAGACGGCAGTTTAGTAGAAGTTGAAATTAACGAAACCTTGTTAAAAGATGATAATTGTTTAAGTATTGTACGTAATATAACAAAACGAAAAAAAATTGAAGCAGAGTTGTTTGAAAAGAAAGAACAACTGCAATTATTTGTTGAGCATAGCCCGGCTTCATTGGCAATGTTTGATAACGATATGAAATATATGGTTCTTAGTAGACGTTGGATAACGGATTATAATTTACAAGAAAAAAATATAATTGGTAAAAGTCATTATGAAATATTTCCAGAGGTTCCTCAACGTTGGAAAGAGATTCATAAACGTTGTTTGATGGGTGCGGTTGAATCTAATGAAGAAGATTCTTTTTTAAGAGCTGATGGAAGTATTGAGTGGTTAAGATGGGAAATTCGTCCTTGGTATAAAGCTAAGGGGGAAATAGGGGGTGTTATTATGTTTACTGAAGTAATTACCGAACGTAAACGTGCGGATGAAAGGTTTAAGAATCAATTTTTAAACTCACCAGATCTTATTTTGTATATCAATAAGCGTTACAAAATTGAGGTAATTAATAGAGTTTTTTCGGATGGAAGAACCATTGAAGAGATTACAGGTGCAGATTGTATTGAGATTTTACCTGAAGAAAGTAGAGAATCAACTAAAATTGCTCTGGACAGGTGTTTTGAGACGCGAGAAAATCAGGAGATAGAAAATTCGTTAATTACCGGCAGATGGGTTCGGTTAAGAATGGTTCCGGTTATTGTAGATAATGAAGTAACCCACGTGATGGTTTTTGTAACTGATTTGTCTGAACGAAAACATGCAGAGCTGAAATTAAAACGAAGCGAAGAAAAACATCGTGCTTTGACTGAAAATATAAGTGATGCAATTGTTTTAGTCAATGAGAAATTTGAAATTGAATATCAAAGTCCGTCTGCTGATGCTATTTCTGGTTATAAATGTGATGAAATAAAAGGAAAACCTATATTTAGCTGTATGCACCCTGATGAAATTGAAAGAGGTAATGTTTTTTTTAAAAAGGCATTTTTATCACCTGATGTTCCAATGCAAAATCAGTTTAGGATAATAAACAAGTTTGGTCAGGTGGTTTGGATCGAAGGAACTTTAACTAATTTGTTGAATAATGAGAGTGTAGGTGCTTTTATTATGAATTATAGAGATATAAGCAGCAGAAAAAAATATGAAGAGCAGCAAGAGTTAATGGTGTCTATTGTTAATTCTTCTGACGATGCTATAATTAGTAAGGATATCAATGGTCTAATAACTTCATGGAATATTGGTGCCGAGAAGATTTTGGGTTATACTGCTGAAGAAACAATAGGAAGACATGTGTCTTTACTTTTGCCTTTGGAATTGAGAGGAGAGGAAAAAAATATTTTGGAAGAGGTGCGTAATGGAGTTTCAATTGATCATTATGAGACGCAAAGAAGAAAAAAGGACGGAACTGTTATTGATGTTTCACTTACTATATCGCCAATTAAAGATGTATTAGGGAATGTTATAGGAGCTTCAAAAATTATGCGTGATATTACAGAACAAAAGAAGTATGAGAATGATTTAATTCATTTTAATGCTGAACTTAAAAAAACGAATTCAGAGTTAGATCGTTTTGTGTATAGTACTTCACATGATTTACGCGCTCCTTTGAAATCAATGTTGGGGCTCATATATATGATTAGGGAAGATGTGGGCTTAGACAGCGATGAGTTGTTGGAAAGGTTAACTATGCTCAGTAATAGCGTTGAAAAATTGGATGATTTTATTGAAGAAATTTTACACTATTCTAGGAATGCTCGTGTAGGATTGGAATATAATGAAATTGATTTTGAAAAAATGATAAAAGAGATTACAGGTAGTTATAAGTTTATTGGAGATGTAAAAGACTTACAATTAAATATAGAGATAGATTCTAAAGAAAAATTTATTTCAGATAGCAGTAGGTTGAGCATGGTTTTGAATAATCTTTTTTCAAATGCTTTGAAATATAAAGATACTTCTAAAACAAAATCATTCGTAAATATTACTGTTGAGGTAAATAAAAGTAATGCTATCATTGTTGTTGAGGATAATGGTATAGGAATTAAGAAAGAAGATTTGGAAAAAGTATTTGAAATGTTTTATCGGGCAACTTCTTTATCTTCCGGATCTGGTTTAGGTTTGTATATTGTAAAAGAGGCTGTTGAAAAAATAAAAGGAAAAATTCAAGTGGAATCAGAGTTGCATCAAGGGACCAAATTTATCATAGAAATTTCAAATCAAATAGGAAATTTAAATTGAAATGCAATTATTTTATAAAATAGAAAGGTCAGCTTATTTAGCTGGCTTTTTTCATTTGAGAGAGCGAATATAAATCTTGGTTAACTACTGTCAATATCATTTTTGATAACTTTGATGTGAACCCCTTTTAAAATAGGGTAAGATATGCTATATTAGCAAAAAATCCACAAAATTTAATGTCAGATCAAAGTAAATATTCACTTTCATTTAGTTCAGTTGATTTATTATTTTTAAATTCATTGAATAAATCAAAATCTCTAGGAGGACCTATATGAAAAAAATTCTTAGATTTGAAAGATGTTTTTAAAAAATTTAAAGCTGCTTCACCCGAGGTATAAACATGTTTTGTCAAATCTTCGCTCATGCCCATTTTTTCTAAAAATTTATTTACTGTAGTATTTGGTCTTGGAGCATTGGTTAATAGAACAAAACTTTTATTTTTTTTCTTAAGTTCATTTAAAGTTGCTATTGCTGAGTTATGTAATTTGACACCATTATGAATAACCCCCCACAAATCTATATAAA
>JALRGZ010000055.1 GCA_023253295.1 Flavobacterium sp. | reverse complement strand
TACTATACTCATTGTGCTTTCAACTATCTCCTTTACCTTTTGTTAATAAATAGGACAGCACGGTGTAACATAGAAATGATAATGAGCCTCAGTTTTTATAAATGGTAATATTAATCACAGTAAATAATTGATACTGCTATGAATTATTTATCATATTTTTTTACAAAAGAGATTTTATCATACTCTTTACTTGAATTTATTTTCTTAAACTTATAAGATAAAAAATCTCCATTTGGATTTTTTACAGTTTCTAATAATTGTTTGAAAATATTAGGAAATGGATGAACTATTGGTGGTTCAGTTCTTCTTCCATCAAATACTAAAGTATTAAACGAAGCTGCTGTTGCAGGTAAAGTAGATAATTTAGAAGGATTGAAAGAAAATGTAATTGTAGGTCACAGAATCCCTGCAGGTACAGGTATGAGAGAGTATGATAACGCTATCGTAGGTTCTAAAGAAGATTACAACGATATGATGGCAAACAAAGAAGAATATATTTACTAGTAAATAATATACTTTAACATTAAAAATAGAAAGATTACCTCGTGTAGTCTTTCTATTTTTTTTATATTGTCACTTTAAAAATTGAAAAAGATGAAAGATCAACAAGAACAAATCAATATCGAATTAGATGAAAAAACTGCAGAAGGAATTTATTCTAATTTGGCAATCATAAATCACTCGGCTTCAGAGTTTGTTTTAGACTTTGTAAGTATTATGCCGGGGGTGCCAAAAGCTAAGGTAAAATCAAGAATTGTTTTAACGCCGCAGCATGCTAAGCGATTGTTAAAAGCAATTGGAGATAATATCCACCGTTTTGAAATGGCTCACGGTGAGATTAAAGATACGGAGCATGCACCTATTCCATTAAATTTTGGGCCTGCTGGTCAAGCATAAATTAAAAAGGTTTTCATTTATGAAAGCCTTTTTTTATGGTCTTTCCTGAAGTTGATTAGCTCTTTCTAGTAGCTAAACGAGTTTTAGGGTAGTTTATCGAAATTTTTTTTTCCTGCTTTTCTATTGCTATAGATTTGTTTCATAATAAAATAGTAACCCCCCTAGAGACTAAAGTTATGAACAATTCAAAAGCAAATAGAACAAGTTCTAAATTGATTTTTTCAATTGGTTTATTTATGCTGTTTTTTATGTTTTCCTTTTCAGGATACAGCCAGTCTCAAACTGATGGTGTTGTTAATATGAAAGTAAATGAAGCTACTTCTAATGTAAAGGTAGAAAATTCAAGAGCTAACGCTAATATGGAATTTGCACTTTGGTTTATGGGAACTAAACAAGATCCGAATTCTACTTTGTCAAATGAAGGTTCGAATGCAAAAAAATCAATCATAACTTCGGGCATAGCTCCAAATCGTTTGTTGATTAAGGCTTTTTTGAAAAAAGTAGTGAATTATGAAAATTCATTGTCGTAAGAATTAAAATAAAATATATAAAAAAACGTCCCGATATTCGGGACGTTTTTTTATGCGGTAATATGTTTTATTTTTAATCTAATTCAGAAGTGAAATACAATTTGACACTTGGGTATTTACTTTGTGTCATTTGAATTGTAAAATCTGAATCGGCTAAGAAAACCAATTGGTCGTATTTGTCTTTTGCAAGGAATTTTTGTTTGATTCTTTTGAATTCTTTGAATTCCTCATTTTTAGCATCATCAGGTTTTACCCAGCAGGCTTTGTGTACCGGGAAGTTCTCGTAAGTACATTTTGCACCATATTCGTGTTCTAAACGGTATTGAATTACTTCATATTGTAGAGCTCCTACAGTACCAATTACTTTACGGTTATTCATTTCTAAAGTAAATAATTGCGCCACACCTTCGTCCATTAACTGGTCAACTCCTTTATCCAATTGTTTTGCTTTCATTGGATCGGCATTGTTGATGTATCTAAAGTGTTCCGGAGAGAAACTCGGGATTCCTTTGAAATTCATGATTTCTCCTTCCGTCAAAGTATCACCTATTTTAAAGTTTCCGGTATCGTGAAGCCCTACAATGTCTCCTGGGTAGGAAACATCGACAATTTCTTTTTTCTCTGCAAAAAAGGCATTCGGACTGGAGAATTTTAGGTTTTTCTTCTGACGAACGTGGTAATAAGGTTTGTTTCTTTCAAAAGTTCCCGAAACAATTTTGATAAAAGCCAAACGGTCACGGTGTTTTGGATCCATATTGGCATGGATTTTAAACACAAAGCCGGAAAGTTTTTCTTCTTCAGGATTTACTGGACGTGTATCGGAGTCTTTTACTCTTGGTGAAGGTGCGATATTGATGAAACAGTCCAATAATTCTCTAACTCCAAAATTATTTAATGCCGAACCAAAAAATACAGGTTGTAATTTTCCTTCTAAATAATCTTGTTGATTGAATTTTGGATAAACTTCGTCGATTAATTCTAATTCTTCGCGAAGTCTATCGGCTGGTTTTTGACCAATGATTTTCTCTAATTCCGGATTTTGAACATCCGAAAAAGCAATAGTTTCTTCAATGTTTTTACGGCTGTCTCCACTGAATAAATTGATATTTTTCTCCCACAGATTATAAATTCCCTGAAAGTCGTATCCCATTCCAATTGGGAAACTTAATGGGGTTACAGTAAGTCCTAATTTTTGTTCCACTTCGTCCATAAGGTCGAATGCATCATGTCCTTCACGGTCCAATTTGTTGATGAAAACAATGATTGGAATTTTACGCATTCTACATACCGCAACCAGTTTTTCTGTTTGTTCCTCAACCCCTTTTGCGACGTCAATTACCACAATAACACTATCAACTGCTGTTAATGTTCTGAAAGTGTCTTCAGCAAAATCTTTGTGTCCGGGAGTATCCAGAATGTTGATTTTTTTACCTTTATAATTAAATGCCAAAACAGAAGTTGAAACCGAGATTCCTCTCTGGCGTTCAATTTCCATAAAGTCACTCGTCGCGCCTTTTTTTATTTTGTTACTTTTTACCGCACCAGCCTCTTGAATAGCACCTCCAAAAAGCAGTAATTTTTCTGTTAAGGTTGTTTTTCCGGCATCAGGATGCGAGATGATTCCGAATGTTCTTCTTTTTTGTATTTCTTCTAAAAAACTCATAGCTAATTCTAAATGGACTGCAAAAGTACTATTTATATACGCGATTTAAAAATAAATAAGCTTTCAGTCGGTTTATTCATCAATTGTTTTGGGATTAATTATATTCGGTATAAAAAAGATTAGATTTTGTAAATGAAGATAGGTTAATTTTTCGAGATAATTTTTTGTTAATAGTCAAGAGTATAGTTGTATAATGTAATTGAATTGTTATTTTTGTTCGTTTTTATTATCAAAAAAAGTAAGCAATTTAGTTTTAAGTTGGTTTTTTTTCTAAATCTAAAAGTGGCATAGATTGTAAATGAACCCAGAATGCAAAAAAAATCTAAAAATATGCCTGTAAAATCCTTAAGAATGAAATCCGTAAATATGAAAAAAGCACTGTTGTTTTTTGTTGTACTATTGTTAAATACTGCAATGAATGCTCAGGAAATAATAAAAGACAGTATTGTTGTAGAAAAGAAACAAAAACCAAGTGGTAAGAGACAAAAGGTAGATGGCGTTATTGCTACTGTGGGTGATTATATTGTTTTAGATTCAGATATTGATAAGGCTTATTTAGAGATTTCAAGTCAGGGTGGTTCTGTTAAAGATATTACCAGATGTCAAATGTTGGGTAAATTGTTGGAAGATAAATTATATGCGCATCAAGCCATTCAGGATAGTGTTAAGGTAACAGATTCTGAAATTAAGGCTATGATGGATGAGCGTCTTACTTATATGGTACAGCAATTGGGTTCCATGGAAAAAGTGGTTAAGTACTATAAAAAAGATAATGAAGAGGATTTTAGAACTTATTTCTTTGATATTTTAAAAGAAAATAAGTTGACTTCTGAAATGCAGAAAAAGATAGTTGATGAAGTAGAAATTACTCCGGAAGAGGTTCGTAATTTTTTTAAGAAATTATCTAAAGAAGAGTTACCTGTTTTTGGTGCCGAAATGGAAGTAGCTCAAATCGTTGTGGAACCTAAAATTACACAAGCTGAAAAACAAAAGGTTATTGACCGATTAAATGGATTTAAAAAGGATATTCAGGAAGGTTCCAGTTTTGCAACTAAAGCAGTTTTGTATTCTCAAGATCCAGGTTCAAGATCTAGTGGAGGTTTTTATAAGATGACTAGAAAAACTCCTTTTGTAAAAGAATTTAAAGATGTGGCTTTTAGTTTGCAGGAAGGTGAGATTTCGGCTCCGTTTGAGACGGAATATGGGTTTCATATCATTTATTTAGAGAAAATAAAAGGTCAAGAATTAGAATTACGCCATATTTTGTTAACACCAGCTGTAACTAAAGAGTCTTTGGATGAAGCAAAAGAGAAAATCAATTTGATTAGAAAAAGAATCATGGATAAAGAAATTTCTTTTGCTGATGCAGCCAGAACAATGTCTGATCAAAAAGAAACCAGAGCTAATGGTGGGGTTTTGATTAATCCAAATACACAGGATACTCGTTTTGAATTGACAAAAATGGATCCTGCTTTGTATTCTGAGGTTTCTAATTTAAAAGATAATGAAATCTCATTACCTATTTTGGATGAAACGCCATCAGGTAAGAAACAATATAAAATAATTACAGTTACCAATAGAATTAATGAGCATACTGCTGATTATGCGCAGGATTATGTGAAAATTAAAGATTTGGCTTTAAAAGAAAAACAAATCAAGGCAATTGGAAAATGGTTTGATGAGAAGATTAAAGAGACTTATATTAAAATTGTTGGTGAATACAGAGATTGTGATTTTACAAATAACTGGTTAAAAAAATAATTTGTTCAAAATAAAATAAAAGAGTTAGCTTTATGAATTCATAGAGTTGACTCTTTTTTAATTTAAAATAGTTTTAAAAATGTCGGATGTTGCAGCGATACATAATTTAGTTCAAAAACGAGCAGAATTAAAAAGTGAAATAGCGAAAAAAATTGTAGGTCAGGATGATGTTATTGATCAATTGTTGTTGTGTATTTTTTCAGGTGGTCATGCCTTATTAGTTGGTGTCCCTGGTTTGGCTAAAACATTGATGGTAAATACAATTTCTGAGGCTTTGGGGCTTCAGTTTAAAAGAATCCAGTTTACGCCTGATTTAATGCCTTCGGATATTTTAGGGAGTGAAATTTTAGATGAAAATCGTCAGTTCAAATTTGTAAAAGGTCCTGTTTTTTCCAATATTATTTTGGCAGATGAAATTAACAGAACTCCTCCTAAAACACAGGCAGCATTGTTAGAAGCAATGCAGGAACGTTCGGTAACAATTGCGGGTGTGAATCATAAACTGGACTTGCCTTATTTTGTTTTAGCTACTCAAAATCCAATCGAGCAAGAAGGGACATATCCTTTGCCTGAAGCACAATTGGATCGTTTTATGTTTGCTGTCAAATTAGCTTATCCAACATTTGAAGAAGAAGTACAAGTAGTTAAAAGAACAACTTCAGATGTTAGTCAAAAAATAAACCCTTTGTTTACGGCTCAGGAAATCATCGATTTTCAGCATTTAATTCGCCGCATTCCTGTTGCGGATAATGTGGTGGAATACGCTGTTGCCTTGGTGGGTAAAACACGTCCGGATAGTAATTTAGCAACTGATTTTGTAAAAAATTATTTGGATTGGGGTGCTGGTCCTCGTGCTTCGCAAAATTTAATTTTGGCAGCTAAAGCGCATGCTGCTTTTAATGGAAAATTCTCCCCGGATATTGAAGATGTAGTGGCTGTAGCGACTTCAATTTTAAGACACAGAATCATTAAAAACTACAAGGCTGATGCTGAAGGAATAACAGAGGAAATGATTATTCAAAAGCTTATTTAGACCTTTAAAACCGCTATTTAGAGAAAAATATCACTTTTCTATATAACAACATATTTTAAGTTTGTTAGAAAATAATCTGCCTCTTTGTTGATTGTTTATAAATTAAGGTAAAAAATGCTTTTTTTCTTGATTTAATAGGATTAGAAGGCGGATTCTTCAATAATGCGTTTTTTGCTGTTTTAGGGGGATTAAATTTTTTTTTAATATCGTCTTAAATAACTAAATTTGCATCACATTTACATAAAAATTACCTAAAAATTATGGCATTTAGGTTTTAATAATTAAAGAAATTTGCCATTAACATTGAAAATAATTCAATTATGAACATTTATAGCGATTACATCAAGGAGATCGAAGAAAGAAAAATTCAGGGACTTCACCCAAAGCCAATTGATGATGCTCAATTGTTAAGCGAAATCATTGCGCAAATTAAAGATTTAGATAACGAAAATAGAGAAGATTCTCTTAAGTTTTTTATTTACAACACTTTGCCAGGAACAACAAGTGCAGCTGGTGAAAAGGCTAAGTTTTTAAAAGAGATTATTTTAGGTGAATCTGTAGTGAAAGAAATCACTCCAACATTTGCATTTGAGTTGTTATCTCACATGAAGGGTGGGGCTTCAATCAAAGTTTTACTTGATTTAGCCTTGGGTAATGATGCCGCTATCGCTCAACAAGCCGCTGATGTTCTTAAAACACAGGTGTATCTTTATGATGCTGACACTAGTCGCTTGAAAGAAGCTTTTGAAAATGGTAATGCTATTGCTAAAGAAATTATCGAAAGTTACGCTAAAGCAGAATTTTTTACTAAACTTCCAGAAGTTGCTGAAGAGATTAAAGTAGTTACTTTTATCGCTGGTGAGGGAGATATCTCAACAGATTTACTTTCTCCTGGTAATCAGGCTCACTCTCGTTCTGACCGTGAATTACATGGTAAATGTATGATTAGTGCTCAAGCTCAAGAGGAAATTAAAGCTTTGCAAGCGCAACATCCTGATAAATCAGTAATGTTAATTGCTGAAAAAGGAACAATGGGAGTTGGTTCTTCTCGTATGTCTGGTGTAAATAACGTGGCACTTTGGACAGGGAAACAAGCTAGTCCATATATTCCTTTCGTGAACTTTGCTCCAATTGTAGGTGGAACTAACGGAATTTCTCCGATTTTCTTAACTACTGTTGACGTAACTGGAGGTATTGGAATTGACCTTAAAAACTGGGTAAAGAAAACAGATGCTAACGGAGAATTAGTTCGTGATGCTAATGGTGAGCCAGTTTTAGAGCAAGCTTACTCTGTTGCTACAGGGACTGTTTTAACAATCAATACAAAAACTAAAAAATTATATAATGGAGACCAAGAGTTGATTGATATTTCAAGATCATTCACTCCTCAGAAAATGGAATTCATTAAAGCTGGTGGATCTTACGCGATTGTGTTTGGTAAAAAATTACAAACATTCGCAGCTAAAACTTTAGGGATTGAAGCTCCTGCTGTATTTGCTCCATCAAAAGAAATTTCACATGAAGGACAAGGTCTTACAGCTGTTGAGAAAATCTTCAACAGAAATGCTGTAGGAACAACTCCGGGAAAAGTATTGCACGCTGGATCTGACGTACGTGTAGAAGTAAATATTGTTGGGTCTCAGGATACAACTGGTTTGATGACTGCTCAGGAGTTAGAATCAATGGCTGCTACAGTAATTTCTCCAATCGTTGATGGTGCTTACCAATCAGGATGTCATACTGCTTCAGTTTGGGATAAAAAAGCACAGGCTAACATTCCTAAATTGATGAAATTTATGAATGATTTCGGTTTGATTACTGCACGTGACCCTAAAGGTGTTTATCATTCAATGACTGACGTTATTCACAAAGTATTAAATGATATTACTATTGACGAATGGGCTATCATTATTGGTGGTGATTCTCACACTCGTATGTCTAAAGGTGTTGCTTTTGGTGCTGACTCAGGAACTGTTGCTTTGGCTTTAGCTACAGGTGAGGCTTCTATGCCAATTCCGGAGTCTGTAAAAGTGACTTTCAAAGGCGATATGAAATCGTATATGGATTTCCGTGATGTTGTTCACGCTACACAACAACAAATGTTGAAGCAATTTGGTGGTGAGAATGTATTCCAAGGTAGAATTATCGAGGTTCACATTGGAACGCTTACTGCAGATCAGGCTTTCACATTTACCGACTGGACTGCAGAGATGAAAGCGAAAGCATCTATCTGTATTTCTGAAGACGAGACATTAATCGAGTCATTAGAAATTGCTAAAGGCAGAATCCAAATCATGATTGATAAAGGGATGGATAATACTAAGCAAGTATTGAAAGGATTAATTGAAAAAGCAGATAAGAGAATTGCTGAGATTAGATCTGGTGCTAAACCTGCTTTAACTCCGGATGCAAATGCTAAATATTATGCTGAAGTAGTTGTTGATTTAGATGTTATTGCTGAGCCAATGATTGCTGACCCGGATGTAAACAATGCTGACGTTTCTAAACGTTATACACATGATACTATCCGTCCGCTTTCTTTCTACGGAGGGACTAAAAAAGTAGATCTTGGATTTATTGGATCTTGTATGGTTCACAAAGGAGATATGAAAATCCTTGCTCAAATGCTTAAAAACATTGAAGCTCAAAATGGTAAAGTAGAATTTAAAGCGCCTCTTGTAGTTGCCCCTCCTACTTATAATATTGTTGATGAATTGAAAGCAGAAGGAGATTGGGAAGTGTTACAAAAATATTCTGGTTTTGAATTTGACGATAATGCACCAAAAGGAGCTGCTCGTACTGAATATGAGAAAATGTTATACTTAGAGCGTCCGGGTTGTAACCTTTGTATGGGTAACCAGGAAAAAGCTTCTAAAGGTGATACAGTAATGGCAACATCTACTCGTTTATTCCAAGGAAGAGTTGTAGAAGACTCTGCTGAGAAAAAAGGAGAATCATTACTATCTTCAACTCCGGTTGTAGTGTTATCAACCATTTTAGGTAGAACGCCTTCTATAGAAGAGTATACTGCAGCTGTATATGGTATTAATTTGACTAAGTTTGCTCCATCACACAAGCTATTAGTGAAATAATCATAAGATTAGTTAAATAATTCAAAAGCCTAAGTTAATTGACTTAGGCTTTTTTTATACCTAAATTATTTTTTTGTAACTTGTAATGTTTAAAAAAGAATAATAAATAATTTATAATACAATTTTATGGCTTTTGATATTGAAATGATTAAAAAAGTGTATGACGACATGGTTAGTCGTGTCGATGCTGCACGTGAAATTGTTGGTCGTCCGCTTACTCTAACAGAGAAAATTTTGTATAGTCATCTTTGGGATGGAAAAGCAAAAGAAGCTTATAAGCGAGGAGTGGATTATGTTGATTTTGCGCCGGATAGGGTTGCTTGCCAAGATGCGACAGCTCAAATGGCGTTGTTGCAATTTATGCATGCGGGTAAATCAAAAGTAGCAGTGCCTACAACAGTGCATTGTGATCACTTAATTCAAGCAAAAGTTGGAGCTTCTACCGATTTGGCTGTGGCTAATACACAGTCTAAAGAAGTTTTTGATTTCTTGTCATCGGTTTCTAATAAGTATGGTATTGGTTTTTGGAAACCAGGTTCGGGAATTATTCATCAGATTGTTTTGGAAAATTATGCTTTTCCGGGGGGGATGATGATTGGTACTGATTCTCATACTGTAAATGCGGGAGGATTGGGAATGTTAGCTATCGGTGTTGGTGGTGCGGATGCAGTGGATGTAATGTCAGGGATGTCATGGGAATTGAAGTTTCCTAAGTTAATAGGAGTAAAGTTAACAGGTAAGTTATCGGGCTGGACTGCTCCTAAAGATGTGATTTTAAAAGTTGCAGATATTCTTACTGTAAAAGGAGGGACGGGTGCCGTTGTGGAGTATTTTGGGGAAGGTGCTACCAATATGTCTTGTACAGGTAAAGGTACTATCTGTAATATGGGGGCAGAAATTGGAGCTACGACATCCACTTTTGGGTATGATGATTCAATGCGAAGATATTTATCAGCTACTGGACGTCAGGATGTTGTTGATGCTGCTGATAAAGTAGCTGCTTATTTAACGGGTGATGCTGAAGTCTATGCTAATCCGGAAAAATATTTTGATCAGTTAATTGAAATTAATTTATCGGAATTAGAACCTCATATTAATGGTCCTTTTACTCCGGATAGAGGTACTCCGGTTTCTAAAATGAAGGAGGAAGCTGCAGCAAATGGGTGGCCTTTAAAAGTAGAATGGGGGTTAATTGGTTCTTGTACTAATTCTTCATATGAAGATATGTCTCGTGCAGCTTCCATTGTAAGACAGGCTGTGGAACACGGAATAACTCCTAAAGCCGAATTTGGTATTAATCCGGGTTCTGAGCAAATTCGATATACTATTGAAAGAGATGGCATTATTGCCGACTTTGAAAAAATGGGAACTAAAGTATTTACGAATGCTTGTGGGCCCTGCATTGGACAATGGGATAGAGCAGGTGCTGATAAAGGAGAGAAAAACACCATTGTACACTCTTTTAATCGTAACTTTTCTAAAAGAGCTGATGGTAACCCCAATACACATGCCTTTGTAACTTCGCCGGAAATGGTAGCTGCGCTGGCAATTTCGGGTAGATTGGATTTCAATCCGATGACGGATACTTTGTTAAATGATAATGGAGAAGAAGTGAGATTGATTGCGCCAACAGGTGATGAATTGCCTAATAGAGGTTTTGATGTTGAAGATGCTGGTTTTCAGGCGCCTGCTGAAGATGGTTCTTCAGTTCAGATTGTTGTTGATCCCTCTTCGGATAGATTACAATTATTGGCCCCATTTGATGCCTGGGATGGAAAAAATATTACGGCTGCGAAGTTGTTGATTAAAGCTTATGGTAAGTGTACTACTGATCATATTTCAATGGCAGGACCTTGGTTGCGTTTCCGTGGTCATTTAGATAATATTTCTAATAATATGCTGATTGGAGCGGTAAATGCTTTTAATCAAAAGACTAACTCAGTGAAAAATCAATTAACCGGGGAATATGATGCAGTTCCTGCTGTGGCTCGATCTTATAAAGCGGCTGGAGTTCCTTCGATTGTTGTGGGTGATCAAAACTACGGAGAAGGTTCTTCTCGTGAACATGCGGCAATGGAACCTCGTTTCTTAGGGGTAAAAGCAGTATTGGTGAAATCATTTGCCCGTATTCATGAAACTAATCTTAAAAAACAAGGAATGCTTGCGTTGACATTTGCAAACGAATCAGATTATGATAAAATTCAAGAGGATGATACAGTTAATTTCCTTGATTTGGTAGATTTTGCTCCAGGTAAACAGTTAACATTAGAATTTATTCATACTAATGGGTCGAAGGATGTTATTATGGCTAATCATACGTATAATGAAAGTCAGATAGGTTGGTTTGTTGCCGGGTCTGCATTAAATTTGATTGCTGCGGAAGCATAATTTATATTTTACTTTAAAAAAATGCGTTCTTTTTAAACAGAGCGCATTTTTTTTGATTTTATGCTAAAAAACAACTTAAAGTGTTGTTGAAGCTGGTTTTATTCGTATTAAAATGTTAAATTCGCTTTCGTCAAGTTTTCGTTCTAGAAAATGAGACTTTTTTTTGTATTCATTCTGCAAGGTTCTGAAAATGAAAGAACTGATTTTGAAATTAAAATTATTTTATGAGGTATAAGTTTTGGGTATTTTTATTGGTGCTATTTAGTAAGTTGAATGGTTTTTCTCAAGAAAAATTTATTCAGCACGTAGTTGTTAAAGGAGAAACAATATCCAAGATTGCAGAACAATACAATGTAAAATCAACGGCAATATATGAACTTAATCCAGATGCCAAAAAAGGGATTAAATTCAAAGAGGTTTTGTTGATACCTGTTGCAAATACTTCAGTTAAAAATCAAAAAGATGTTGCTCAAGTTGCAAAGGTTTCAGTTCAAAAAATAGAACAACATACTGTTTTGGCTAAAGAAACACTTTACGGAATTGCAAAGCAATATGGGCTTAAAGTGAATGATTTATATAATCTAAATCCTTCTTTAGAAAAAAAATCTTTGAGAGTTGGTGATGTTATTGCTGTTCCCTTTTTGGAAACTAAGGAAGAAGTTGCGGAAAACTTGCCTAAAAACGAACTTCCAAAAACAGAAGTAAAACCAGTAGTTTATACAGACGCAAAAGTTGAATCTAAAACAGAGCCTAAGCCTGGAATTAATTCTGGAACTTCTCAAGTGGTTACTGAAAATAAAGAGACATCAACAGTTGAACAGGTAGTAAGTGCTAAAGGGAATTTAATTAGAGAAATTTTGCCTAAAGAAACACTTTATGGAATTTCAAAACAATATGGTGTTACTGTGGCTGATATTGAAAAAGCGAATCCTATTTTAGCAACTCAAGCCTTACGTATAGGTCAAAGTATTGTTATTCCAATCGCAAAATCTGAGGAAACAGAGAAAGAGAATGTAGTTGTATCTAAGAAAGAAGAATTACAAGTTCTAAACAATAGCAATGCCGTTTCAGTTGAGGTAAAAGAAGCAACTTCGAAGGAAAACGTTAATGAAGCAGATGTAGAAGTAGAGATTATTCATGAGGTATTACCTAAAGAGACTAAATACGGAATCTCAAAAGCTTTTGGTTTAACGGTAAAAGAATTAGAAAAACAAAATCCTAAGATTATTAATAAACTTTTAGTTGGTGAAAAACTGACAATTCGTACGGCAAAATCGAATGTTAAATCGGCTACAAAATATGATTTTACAGATAATTCTTTGGTTGGAGATGAGGGATTGACTTTTAACATGAAATCATATCAGGGAGCAGATTTAATCGATCAATTAATTTCTACTGCGTCAGAAAATATAGGAGTTCGTTACAGATCAGGAGGGACTTCTAAAGAAGGTTTTGACTGTTCGGGTTTAATGTGTTCTACTTTTGGAGCATTTGATATACAGTTGCCAAGATCTTCTTTTGAGCAGGCTCAATATGGGACAAAAATAAATACTGAAGATGTAAAAAAGGGAGATTTAATCTTCTTTAAGACTAATGGCAGAAGACAGATCAATCATGTAGGAATGGTGGTGGAAGTAGCAGAAGATGGTGAAATTAAATTTATTCATGCGTCTACGAGTAGTGGAGTAATTATTTCTTCTTTAAAAGAGGAATATTATAGTAAAAGAGTTACTCAAATCAATCGAGTATTATAGATTGTTTTTATATGATAATGCAAAGTGCTTTGAAGCGCTTTTTTTGTCTAAAAAAAGAAACCATCCCTTTTTTAGAATGGCTTCTTTTAGAATTCTGGTCTAAGAATCTATTAATAATAAGTGTAGCGTCTTACTTTTGCAATGTATTTTGCTAATCGGATGACTTGATGGCTATAGCCAAATTCGTTGTCATACCAAATGTAGATAACAATGTTTTTTCCGTCTTTGGAAACAATCGTAGCATTGCTGTCATAGATGGCAGGAGCCGAAGTTCCAACGATATCTGAAGAAACCAATTCGTTATTTAAAGAATATTTGATTTGCTCTACCAATTCACCATCAAGAGCATATTTTTTCATGATTTTGTTAATTCCGGTGATGGTTGTATTTTTTTTAACTTCTAAATTTAATACCACTAATGAACCATTTGGAACAGGAACACGTATGGCATTTGAAGTTAATTTTCCTTCTAGAGAAGGTAAGGCTTTTGCAACAGCACTTCCTGCGCCAGTTTCAGTTATAACCATGTTTAAGGCTGCGGCTCTTCCTCGACGGTGTTTTTTGTGCATGTTGTCAACCAGATTTTGATCGTTGGTGTAAGCATGAATCGTTTCTAAATGCCCTTTTTCAATTCCCAAAGTGTCTTCAATGGCTTTTAATACTGGCGTAATAGCATTAGTTGTACAAGATGCTGCCGAAAAAATATGATTTTCATCAGGGTTGTATTCATTATGATTGACTCCATGAACAATATTTGGTACGCCATTTCCAGGAGCAGTTAATAATACTTTTTCTGTTCCTTTTGATTTTAAATGACGTTTTAAAGTTTCTTTGGTTGTAAAGGCACCTGTATTGTCAATGACTAAAGCATTGTTAATGTCGTAAAGTGTGTAGTCAATTTCTTCAGGGGAATTGGCTGTAATCATATGAACCGTGGTTCCATTTATGATTAATGCATTGTTCTTTGCATCAGCTTCAACAGAACCATTAAAATCACCATGAATAGAATCGTAACGTAATAAAGAAGCTCTTTTTTCTAAACTGATTGCATTATTTTTATCTCTGGTAACAATAGCTCTTAATCGTAGTTGATTTCCTTTTCCTGTTTTGCACATTAATTCGCGAGCCAGCATGCGTCCGATTCTACCAAAACCATATAAAATGACATCTTTAGGTTGGATTTCATCAGCCAATTTAGCGTCATTTAATTTATCCAAAACAAAATGTCTGGCATCTGGATATTTGTCCTGTTCCAATGTGTATTCATAAGTCAATTTACCTATATCTAATTTTGCAGGAGGAAGATTTAAGGATAGGATTACTCGTGAAATTTCTACCGAATCATAGATAGTTATTGGTTTGCCAACAAAATCTGCAGCGTATTGGTGTAAGTTAATAATTTCACTTACAGTTTTGTCTAAAAGTATATTTTTAAACAAAACCATTTCAATGGATTTGTCATACCATAAGTCGCTTACGAGTTTAATTAATTCAACTCCTGCTCTGTGTTTTTTAACTTGTAGAGATACTTCTTTTTGGTACAAATAGTTTGTGTTCATGGTTTAAAATTATAACAAATTAGGGTTAATTTTTTAAATTTTCGTGCAAATTTACCCATTTCAATCGATTTCGTAAATTATTTTTACGCTTTTTTCAAAAAAAAACACCTCAAATAATTGAGGTGTTAAATGAATGAAAATCTGTTAATGTTTAAATGATAATTCTGATGATTTCTCCGTTTTTGTTGATCATTTCTATTCTAACACTTTGGTCCTCATCTTTACTATTTAAAAGTTTAGAAGCGCTTTCAATATCTTTTATTTTAACATTGTCTATACTTAAGATAATGTTTCCTTTTAATTCATCGGCATATTGACTTAAGTTTTCATTGTTGATGGACTTAATTTTAACTCCATAGTCAACACGGAATTTCTTTTTGTCAGTTGGAGAGATATTTTCCAATTCGATGCCTTTAAATTCAGCACTAAAAAATTCGTTTTTACTTAAAGTTACCGGAACAGTCTTAGTATCATTGTCTCTTATGATGCTAACATTTACTTTGTCATTAGGACGTTTGGTGTTGATATAGCCTGAAAGATCTGCAAAAGTGGCAATGTTTTGATTATCTATTTTTACAATGATATCGCCTTTTTTTAATCCTGCTTTGTCTGCGCCTGTATTTTTTCTAACATTGTTGATGTAGAAACCTTCTGTTTGTTTTACGCCTAATTCTTTAGAAGCCATAGCATTTAATTCGCCACCTTCAACTCCTAAAATTCCTCGTTGTACATTACCATATTCCATAATGTCTTCAATAATTTTTCGGGCGATGTTTGATGGTACTGCAAACGAATAACCAACATAAGAACCTGTCATGGAAGTAATCATGGTATTGATTCCAATTAAATCCCCACGGGTATTTACTAAAGCACCACCACTGTTTCCCGGGTTTACCGCAGCATCAGTTTGAATAAATGACTGAATGCCGTCAGTTCCAAGATTTCGGGCTTTAGCCGAAACGATTCCGGCAGTTACTGTCGAAGTCAGGTTGTATGGATTTCCTACTGCTAGTACCCATTCACCCACTTTTACATTATCGGAATTGGCAAAAGTGGTGTATGGTAATTTTTCATCGGCATCAATTTTTAAAAGAGCAATGTCCATTTTAGAATCCGTACCCACAAGTTTTGCTTTGTAAGATTTTTTGTTGTTCAGCGTAATTTCAATTTCTGAGGCATCTTTAATTACGTGATTATTGGTCACAATATAACCGTCTTCAGAAATGATTACACCTGAACCGGTACCCACTTGTTCCTGAGATTGTCCGCCTCGGTAACCATAGAAAAATTCAAGCATTGGATCGCTGATTTTTTGATGAGAAACATTCTTGACGTGAACAACTGTGTGAATTGTTTTGTCTGCCGCTTCAGTAAAATCAAGTACGTCTGATGATAATCCAACTTTTTTTGTGTAATTATCAGATGCAAGTGTCGTTATTGTTTTTTTGTCATTCGAAAAATATCCGTCATAGTCAAATAATAATTTGTAAGCCCCTAATGTTGTGGCTCCACTCAATAAAGACACTAAAAATAGATTAGAAAATCGTTTCATAATAGAGATCGTTTTTACGTTATTTGTAAAGTAAATTTAAAGCGAAAAATGAATGTTAAAAAACACTTTAACGCTGTTTAACAATGATTAACATTTCATTAATAGTTCGTATTTTTGTAGTCTTAAATTAATATAATGCAATTACATTTTTATAAATACCAGGGGACAGGAAATGATTTTGTAATCATAGATAATCGTTCAGGATTTTTTCCTAAAGAAGATACAAAATTAATAGAACGTTTATGTGACAGACGATTTGGAATAGGAGCTGACGGATTGATGTTGCTTGAAAATGATGTCGAAACCGATTTTAAAATGGTTTATTACAATTCAGACGGAAATCAAAGTACCATGTGCGGAAATGGTGGTAGATGTTTGGTGGCTTTTGCAAAACAAATCAATGTAATTGGAAATACGACTTCCTTTAATGCTGTTGATGGATTACATCATGCATCAGTGGATAAGGACGGGGTTGTTTCTTTACAAATGATTGATGTAGATGGTATTAAGATAACTCCTGATTATAGTTTTTTAAATACAGGTTCGCCTCATCATGTACAATTAGTGGATGATTTGAAAAATTATAATGTAAAAGAAAACGGAGCAGCAATCCGTTATGGCGAATTATATGGTCAGACAGGAAGTAATATCAATTTTGTTAAAAAAATAGACGATTCCACTTTTGCATTACGTACTTACGAGCGCGGAGTTGAAGATGAAACTTTAGCTTGTGGAACCGGAGCTACTGCTGCAGCCATTGCTATGAATGCTACGGGACAAACTAATCTAACAGCTATCAACATGAATGTTGAAGGAGGTAAATTATCGGTTTCTTTCAAAAAAGAAGGAGATAAATATGTAGATGTCTTCCTGAATGGTCCTGCAAAATTTGTTTTTGAGGGAACCATCGAAATATAATTACTCAAAATACGACTCACTTCTCATGATAACACTAAAAGGAGATTCTATTTACTTAAGAGCGCTTGAGCCCGAAGATTTGGAATTTATTTATGCTATAGAAAATGATGAAACTATTTGGGAAGTGAGCAATACTCAAACTCCTTATAGTCGTTTTTTGATACGACAATACCTTGAAAATGCACATCAGGATATTTATGAAGCCAAACAATTGCGATTGGCTATCTGTCAGGATCAGGATTTCCCGGCTATAGGATTAATTGATTTATTTGATTTTGATCCCAGAAATAACCGTGCAGGTATTGGAATCTTAATACACGATAAAAGCAATAGAAATCAGAAAATAGGTTCTGAAGCTTTAGAGTTATTAATCCGTTATTCTTTTACTCATTTAAATTTGCATCAGTTGTATGCAAATATTGGTGTTTCAAATGATGTGAGTGTAGCACTTTTTACTAAATTTGGCTTTCAGTTTATAGGGCTTAAGAAAGATTGGATTCTCATAAATGGCGAATATCTGGACGAAGCGATATATCAGTTAATCAATCAACAAATTTAAATCTTTAGCTTTAATGAGCACAAAAAAAATGATTTCAATCGCCGCTATTGTTGTTGTATCGGGATTGATTATTTATGGTTTTGTATTAATAGGACAAATCT
>JALRGZ010000032.1 GCA_023253295.1 Flavobacterium sp. | reverse complement strand
AGGAGCGAATTCGTGTCCGAACCTTTGCGTATCGGCGTGCTCGGTACCGGACGTATCGGCCGCATGCACGCGGACTACATCGCCCGACACACGCCGCGGGCCGTGCTGTCGGCCGTCAACGATGTGAATCCCGAGGCGGCTGCCGCGGTCGCGGCCGAGTACGGCGTACCGGCGCTGTCGGCGGAGGGGGTGATTGAGGCATCCAATGCGGTCGCGATCTGCACATCCACGGACACGCACGTCGACTACATCATCGCTGCAGCCGAGGCCGGCAAGGCCATCTTCTGCGAGAAGCCGGTGAGCCTCGATCTGGCGGAAGTGGATCGGACTTGCTTGTTCCTTTTGTATCTCTTTGTTTTGGTATAGCATTAATTTCACCTGCTCTAAGAAGTGAAAGTGCTTTACCTCTGATTGAATTTACTGATTTGCCTAGGGCATCAGCAATTTCTTCGATGAAAAGAAGAGGAGGAATGGGAATGAATCTGACCATTGGTATTGCTGTCGCTTTTGGTTTTGTCTTTTTTGATAAAATATTTGGGGTTTTGGCAGAAAAATCTACTTTTTCACCTTTTATAGCGGTTTGGTTCTCTAATTTCATTTTTGGAATTCTGGCTATTTATTTATTGCGTAATGCCAAACGATAGACTTAAAAGTTATCTCAATCTTCATTTAATTGTTTTTATTTGGGGATTTACTGCCGTACTTGGAGCTTTGATTAGTATTCCTGCCGATGAAATTGTTTGGTATCGAATGTTAATGGCTTCGGTTTTTTTAGCTTTTTATATTGTTTTTTCTAGAAAATCTTTTCATATTGGCTGGACTTCATTGTTAAAATTGACTTTAGTAGGTTTGCTTATTGCGTTGCATTGGATTTTTTTCTTTCACGCTATTCATGTTTCCAATGTGTCCATAACTTTAGCTGTTTTTTCATTAGGCGCATTTTTAGCTTCTTTATTAGAACCGTTGTTTTATGGTAGAAAAGTGTTGTGGTATGAAGTCTTTTTTGGTCTGGTAATCATTGCAGCTTTGTCAATTATTATGCATGTTGAGGCAGGCTATTTTACAGGTGTGGTCTATGCCTTTATTTCTATTGTTTTAGGTGTTTTGTTTACCTTGTTTAATGGAAAGTTAATTCAAAAACATGATTCGGCAGTAATCACTTTTTATGAGTTTTTAGCCGGAGTATTATTTATAAGCTGCTATTTTATTTCTCAGGATAAGTTTACGGTAGATTTTTTTAAAGTATCAGTTAATAATTGGTTGTTACTTTTTGTTTTATCCTCAGTTTGTACAGCTTATGCTTTTACAGCTTCGGTAAAAGTAATGAAACAATTAAGCCCCTATACGGTTATGTTAACGACAAATTTGGAGCCCGTTTACGGTATACTTTTGGCTTATTTTATAATTGGCGAAAAAGAAAAAATGAGTGCTTCGTTTTATATAGGTGCCGTAGTTATAATTGCTGTAGTAATTTTAAATGGAATTTTGAAATATAAGCGAAGTTTGAAAAAAGAAAAACAATTAAAGAAATAGCATTAAGTAGTTAGATGTTGGTGTTGTCGTGCTGATTTATTGTTTTTAAGTTGAATTACAAATCCTAAAATGCAAATGTGTTATATTTGCACACTTTTTCAAATTATTTTAAATGACACAACACTTACGTTTAAACGAATATAAAGTCTTGTTATACAGGCTATCGTTAGCATACTTTTTTTATTTTATTTCACGTTTACTTTTTTATGTTTACAATATGGATTTGTTGGAAGTGGACTCTCTTTCCGACTTCTTATCCCTTTGTTTTTATGGTTTAACGTTTGATACTACAGCTATTTTCTATGTGAATATTTTATTCATTGCATTATCGATTTTTCCTGTTTTTAAGAATACGAATCAAGGTTATCAAAAGTTTCTTTTTTATCTTTATTTTGGAACGAATCTACTGGCTTATGCCACAAATTTTATAGATTTTATTTATTACAAATTTACTTTTGCCAGAACGACAATTGTTTTTTTGAGTGTTTTAGAAAATGAAACTAATAAATCAACATTGTTTTTGAGTTTTTTGAATGATTATTGGCATGTTTGGGTTTTGTTCCTTTTTTTTTCTGCGTTATGGGTTTATCTTTACAAGAAAGTTGTTGTTAAGGAGTTTATGCCGGTAAAAAAGGTGCATTATTTTGGGTTTTCTTTGGTTGGTTTTGTGTTTATTGGTTTGTTGACTGTTTTCGGTATTCGAGGCTGGAGATATGAAAAAAAAACGCAGCCAATTAATCTTATGGATGCCAATAGCCATGTTAAAAATATTGCACACGTTGATATCGTTTTGAATACTCCTTTTACATTGATTAGAACAATGTTTACGAATCATTTTGCAAAAACAAATTATAAAGATGTTAATGAACAGGTAATTTTAGAGAAGATAATGCCTATTAAGCAATATCATAAAAATCCAGTGAGTAAACCAAATGTGGTAATCATGATTTTGGAGAGTTTTAGTCGCGAATACATAGGGGCTCTTAATAAAAACTCTAAAATTCCTAATTATGAAAGTCATGTTCCTTTTTTGGATTCATTGGCGCAGCATAGTTTGGTTTTTACTAATGCTTACGCCAATGGAAGACAGTCGGTACATGCAATGTCTGCTATTTTAGCAGGAATACCTTCTTTTAAAGATGCATTTACTTCTTCACCTTATCCAAAACAAAAAATAGAATCCCTTGTTTCTGTTTTAGAAAGTCAAGGATATAATACTTCTTTCTTTCATGGAGCAGCTAATGGTTCTATGGGATTTTTAGGTTTTGGAAATATTTTAGGAATCGATAATTATTACGGAAGAACAGAGTATAATAATGATTCTAAATTTGATGGATTTTGGGGAATTTGGGATGAGGACTTTCTTCAATATATGAAGAAGACTTTGGATAAAAAGAAAACGCCATTTTTTGCTACTGCATTTACACTTTCTTCTCATGAACCTTTTCTTTTACCTGAAAAGTATAAAGGAAAATTCCGTGAGGGGGGAATGCCAATTCATAAATGTGTTGAATATACCGATTACGCTTTGAAACAGTTTTTTAAAGAAGCTAAGAAGGAGTCTTGGTTTAAGAATACGATTTTTGTTTTTGTTGCTGATCATTGTAATAAACCATTTTATGATGAGTATAAGAAGCCTGTAAATCGTTTTGCAATTCCTATTATTATTTATAAACCTACTAATGAATTTGTAGGTGTAGATAATGATTTAGCTCAGCAAATAGATATATATCCTACTATTTTAGATATCATTGGATATTCAAAACCATTTAGAAGTTGGGGAAGAAGTTTGTTTGATAAAACTTCTGTTGAACCATTTGTTATTAATTCTACAGGTAGTGTTTATCAGTTTTTGAGAGGTAATTATATCTGTACTTTTGATGGTAAAAAAGCTTTAGGGTTTTATGATAAAGATGATAAAGCTTTGAAAAAAAATTTGATTGCAAAGAGAAATGCCGAAATGGATGCTATAGAGTTAAATTGTAAAGCTTTCATTCAGGATTATATGCAGCGAATAATTGATAAGAAGTTAACATCATTGCAATAATTTACTTTTATAAGATTAACAATGTATTAAACAATAAGGTAGAGCTCAATAGAGAATGATGTAAAATTGTTCTTAAACTACTACTTAACGATAAGCGAAGTTTTATCTCAATATTTTATATAGAATGAAGAAAATGATTTTTATGAAACCAGTAATTAATTTCTTTTTTATTGGTTTGTTGATTACTACGATAAGTCGCTTTGCGTTGTTTTTAGTATTTAAGGAGCGTGTAACCCAAACTCCTGATTATTGGATGATTTTTCCAATAGGTTTGAGAATGGATATTATTTTGTTGAGTTATATTTCTTTTTTGCCAACCTTTTTGTTGGCTGTTTTACCAGATAATTTTTTGCAAAAGATTAAGAAATTTTTCAGTTTCTATTTTCTTTTCTTTTTGTTTTTAGTGTTCTTTATGGAATTAGCGAGTTATGATTTTATTAAAGAATATGATACTCGACCAAATAAATTATTTATTGATTATTTGATTTATCCAAAAGAGGTAGTTGGAACTTTGGTTAAGAGTTACATGACTTCTATGATTATTTCATTTTTGGTATTAGGCACCGCTCTGTATTTTGCTATTAAAAAAGCTCCGTTTTGGTTTTATCCAAAATATGTAGTTTATCGTACAAAGTTGCTTTTATTTCCTCTAGTCTCATTTTTGCTGTTTTTTGGAGCGCGTTCAAGTTTAGTATCAAAAAGACCTATTAATGCCAGTAATGCTATTTTTTCTACGGATCAATTAACAAATAACTTAGGGTTGAATTCGCTATATACTGTAAGTTTTGCGTTGTATTCGCTTAAAAATGAAGGAAATGCAGCTAAGATGTACGGAAAAATGGATGCCCAGGAAGCAATTCAACGTGTTAAAAAATATATGGGAATTCCAGCATCTGATTTTACGGATTCCGAATTACCATTGATGCATTTGCAACAGTCCGTTAATCCTACTGTAAAACCTTATAATGTTGTTGTTTTTTTACAAGAAAGTTTAGGTGCTGAGTATGTGGGGAGTTTAGGAGGCTTACCTTTAACTCCTGAATTTGATAAATTGACTCAGGAAGGCTTGTTGTTTACTAATTTGTATTGTACTGGTACACGAAGTGTAAGAGGAATTGAAGCAGTCGTTACTGGTTTTCTTCCATCGCCTTCAGAGAGTGTTGTGAAATTGAGTAATTCGCAAACAGGTTTTTATACACTTGCCGAAAATTTAAGAGAGAAAGGCTATCAAACCAGCTTTATCTATGGAGGTATGGCTAATTTTGATAATATGGCGGCTTTCTTTAATGGAAATGGTTTTAGTAAAATAATCGAAGAGAAAGATTATGATAAAAGTAAAGCAGCTTTTAAAGGTACTTGGGGATATTCAGATGAAGATTTAGCGGTTAAGGCTAATTCTTATTTTAAGTCCATAGCTGATAAACCTTTTTTCTCTTTGATGTTTTCGACATCTAATCACGAGCCTTTTGAATTTCCTGATGGAAGAATTCAATTGTATGATAAAAAGAAAAACACAGTGCATAACGCTATGAAGTATGCTGATTTTTCTATTGGTAAGTTTTTTGAATTGGCTAAAAAAGAAGCCTATTTTAAAAACACTATTTTCTTAGTGATTGCTGATCATAATACCAGAACTTATGGGAAGAATTTGGTACCGATTAATAAATTCCATATTCCAGCTTTGTTGATAGGTCCAAATGTTCCAAAAGGGGAAAAATACAGTAAATTATGTAGTCAAATTGATATTGCGCCTACTTTATTGAATTTTATCGGAATGGATATTTTAAATCCAATGCCGGGACGAAATTTAATGCAATTAGCTTCAGATGTTCCAGGTCGAGCGATTATGCAATTTCATGATAATAATGCTTTTAGAATAGAAAATCAAGTGGTTATTTTGCAACCTAATAAAGAGCCTTTGCAGTTTGAAATGAAAAATGATACGGTGTTAATACCTACAAAGTTAAACCCTGAAATGGCTAAAGATGCTCTGGCTCATATCACAACAGCAAATTATCTATATAAAGAGAGAAAGTACAGAATGAAGGGGCAAAAATAGAATTGTATAAATGAAGCATTGATTTTTAATTAGTTGGTGTTTTTTGCGTTTCATTATTACGAATTGTATAATAGATTGTATCTTTGTCCTCCGACACTAAAATAAAAAATTAGAAGGTGTAAATGATTTAAAGTTTTATATTTGCACTTCCAAATAAAATAATAACGCACAAATCCTATGGAATATTTAGATTTTGAGCTTCCAAACTGGGTTGTGTTTTATTAATGAACCTTTCGCCTAAGGCTCCCAGTTGTTTTGCATTCTTAATAGAACAATGTTTTAAGATCCCTTCACGGCTTTCAAAGGTTAAATTTAATCCATTAAATTTAAAGTATCGCTTTTCTAACACATCCACAACTCTTAAGGATTGAAGATTATGCTCAAAACCCCCATAATCTTGCATACACTGATTTAAAGCATCCTGTCCTGCATGCCCGAAGGGGGTATGTCCTAAATCATGTGCCAAAGCGATGGTCTCGGCTAAATCCTCATTAAGCCCTAATGAACGAGCAACACCACGAGAGATCTGGGCCACTTCAAGGG
>JALRGZ010000009.1 GCA_023253295.1 Flavobacterium sp. | reverse complement strand
GGTCTTGAATAATTCCTTCGAAAACTTTAGATTTTGATCCACTTCCATAGGCTAGGAATCCAAAAGTATTTCCAGTAATCTCTTTATTCGTATTATAAAAATGGGACAAAGTAGAAAGGAATCCCATAAAAATAGATCCAGTATAAAGATTACCAATCAAAGAAGAAGCCAATTCGGCAGGCATTAGTTTTTCATCCACAAAAGTTTTGTATTCGGCTGTTTTGCTAGTTTCTTTTAGCTTGTTTTGGTACTCTGCCGGAGTTTCATTTCCTGAAATTATTGAATTTTCGGCATCCAAAGCATAGATTTCAGATAACATACGTCGTCCTTGGAAGGAATAAGGCAAGTGCATGATAATGCTGTTCCAACTTTTGTATAAAGTTTCTGAAGTCTTTTTTAATTTTTTAAACGAAAAATAAGCGTTGCGGGTTCTATCCATATAACACTGATTCGAATATTGTCCGTCAAAAACGGGTTGGTCTTTGTGGATTTCAATTTCGGCTTCCAGATTGTCAAACCAAGCTTCGTTGTTTGTGTTTCCAGTTATCGTTTCCTTAGAAATTGTTCGGTGTGGTTTGAAAAAGTCGAAAACTCCTTTGGTGTTAGTCGCCCAATTATTTTCAAAAGCAATAATTCTTGGGTTAGTTGTGATTAACATCGCCATTGCACCAGCTCCTTGGGTATATTCCCCCGTTGAGTTTAAGTCGTATTTGGCAATATCAGTTGTAACAACAATCGCTTTTTTGTCTGGATTTAAACGGATGAAGTCAAGGCAATTTTGCATGGCATCTACACCACCGATACAGGCAAAAGTAAAATCGACCACGTCACATTCGGCTAAGGTGTTTTCGCCAAATTTTTGTTCCATTAAATCAAGCAAAAAGGAACCGATAGGTTTGGCATTGTCAATAGCGCTTTCGGTGCCTACGTAGATTCGGGCTATTTCGTCAAGATTAAGGTTGTGGTCTGTAATTAATTTGGTTAAAGCATTTGCGGCTAAAACTACGCTGTCTTGGTGCGCATCTGTTAAGGTCATTTTGAGTAATCCCAAACCTTTTTCTAGTTTTTCAGGCTCTATTTTTCTGGCTTCTGCCAATGTTTTTATGGGTAAATGTAGTTTGGCTACGTCGAATGATAATGCGTCAATTCCTGTTTTCATTTCCAGTTTTTTTGAAAATGCAAAGATAAAATCCCGCTTTAGAAATGTAGTTTCTTTAACTACACAAAATAGTCGGTTTTTGTGTTTTTATTGATTTTAAGGTAAATTATTCTAAAAATTATTAATAATATATTTTTTATCCCTCTAAATGCTAATTATTGATTGTGTTTTTGTAGTGTTTTTTTGATTTTATTTTTACAATTTTGTTTTAATGTATTGTTAATCATGTTGTTAGATGTTGTTTTGGTGCTGTGTGAGCTTTTTTTGCTTCAAACTTTATAATCTTTCTAAATAACAACGAAAAGGTTGTAGTTCGTTACTAATTACTTTATTTTTGTGTACTTTTTTAAATTATATTCTAAAATATTATGGCAAAATCTGGATTATTGAAATCGTCAATAGCAAAAAAAGTAGCTATGGCACTTTCAGGACTTTTTTTGATGTTGTTTTTAGCGCAGCATTTTTTTATTAATATGATGTCAGTTTTCAGTGCTGATGTTTTTAATTCTATTTCTCATTTCATGGGAACTAATCCATTGATTCAATTTGTTATTCAACCAATTCTTATTGTAGGGGTTGTTTTTCACTTCATCATGGGATTTGTTTTGGACATTCAAAACAAAAAAGCAAGACCTGTAGGATATGCTAGTTACAATGGAGCTGCAAATGCAAGCTGGGCTTCACGTAACATGATTATTTCAGGTTCAGTTATTTTGGCTTTCTTAGCTTTGCACTTCTATGATTTCTGGTTTCCGGAAATGATTTATAAGTATGTAGAGTTTAATCCTGCTGATGAGACAAGATATTTTCCTGAATTAGTGGAGAAATTTCATAGCCCTGTTCGTACAGCTTTGTACAGCTTGTCTTTTATTTTATTGTCTTTACACTTGCGTCACGGATTCAGTTCTTCATTCCAGTCTGTTGGACAAAACAATAAATACACAAAAGGAATGAAAGGTTTCGGATTATGGTTCTCTGTAATTGTTCCTTTAGGATTCGTAGTTATTGCATTATTTCATCATTTCAATCATTAATATTCAATTATAATGGCATTAGATTCAAAAATTCCAAATGGTCCAATTGCGGACAAATGGACAAATTATAAAGATCATATTAATTTAGTAAACCCTGCTAATAAACGTAATTTAGATATTATTGTTGTTGGAACAGGATTAGCCGGAGGTTCAGCTGCTGCTACATTAGCAGAATTAGGATATAACGTAAAAGCATTTTGTTTCCAAGATTCTCCACGTCGTGCGCACTCTATTGCAGCACAAGGGGGTATCAATGCAGCAAAAAATTATAAAGGAGACGGTGACTCAGTTTACAGATTGTTCTACGATACTGTAAAAGGAGGTGATTACCGTGCTCGTGAGGCCAACGTGTATCGTTTGGCTGAAGTTTCTGCTAATATTATTGACCAATGTGTGGCTCAAGGGGTGCCATTGGCTCGTGAATATGGTGGATTATTGGATAACCGTTCTTTTGGAGGGACTTTGGTTTCCCGTACATTTTATGCACAAGGTCAAACAGGGCAACAATTATTGTTAGGAGCTTATTCTGCAATGAACCGTCAAATTGGTCGTGGAAAAATCAAAATGTACAACCGTCACGAAATGCTTGAATTAGTAAAAATTGACGGAAAAGCAAGAGGTATTATCGCTCGTAACTTAATTACTGGAGAAATCGAAAGACATTCAGCTCACGCTGTTGTAATTGCTTCAGGAGGTTACGGAAACGTATTCTTCTTATCAACTAACGCAATGGGTTCTAATGCTACTGCAGCATGGAAAATTCATAAAAAAGGAGCTTTCTTTGCAAACCCTTGTTATACCCAAATTCACCCAACTTGTATTCCGGTTTCAGGTGACCACCAATCAAAATTAACGTTGATGTCAGAGTCACTTCGTAATGACGGACGTATCTGGGTTCCTGCGAAATTAGAAGATGCACAGGCTATTCGTGAAGGAAAGAAAAAAGCAACTGATATTGCTGAAGCAGACAGAGATTATTTCTTAGAAAGAAGATACCCAGCATTTGGTAACTTAGTACCTCGTGACGTGGCTTCTCGTGCTGCAAAAGAAAGATGTGATGCCGGTTTTGGTGTGAACAAAACTGGTGAGGCAGTTTACTTAGACTTTGCTGCTGCTATACAACGCTACGGAAAAGAAGCTGCTTATGTAAAAGGTTTAGATGCTAATGACAATGCTTTAGTAACTAAATTAGGTACTGAAATTGTAAAAAGTAAATACGGAAACTTATTCCAAATGTATTACAAAATCGTTGACGAAGATCCATATACTACGCCAATGATGATTTACCCAGCGGTTCACTATACAATGGGTGGAACATGGGTTGATTATAACTTAATGACTACAATTCCTGGTTGTTTCTCAATTGGAGAGTCTAACTTCTCTGATCACGGAGCGAACCGTTTGGGAGCTTCTGCTTTGATGCAAGCACTTGGCGGAAGTCCTGTGAAAGAACTGCCTGAGCAATAACACACGAGTTGTTATTGTTTACTCACTTACAGTTTTTGGCTCATTTTTAATGGGCTGAAAGCTTTCGTCCTTCGAGTT
>JALRGZ010000273.1 GCA_023253295.1 Flavobacterium sp. | reverse complement strand
CTTCTTCCGCCGCCGCGCCCCTGATACTCATTAATTTACCGCCGCATCCCCTTTGGGGGTGCGGCGGTTTTTTTGGTTTGTGCGCGGATGCCACACTTTGCAAACGGGTGACACTCCTTTGAAACGAAACAGGCTTTTTTTGTTTTATACCTCAAGTCCACCGGACTTGCTCCTCTTAATCTCAAATGTCGCCTTTAGCTTCGTTCAGTCTGGCATAGACCTCAAGTCTTTAGAAAACCTATTCAATTCGGATAGCGTTTTTTAGGTTTTGTTCATTTTTAAATTATTTTTTAGTGTTTCATAGCGTATTGACAACAATATTTTATTGGGCATTCATAACATTTTGGATGAGGACGACAAATTTCTCTCCCTAAAAATGAAATACACATACCTATATCATTCCAAATTTCTCTTGATAATACAGACATCAATTCTTTTTCTGCTTTTAAACCGTCTTTTGTCGCTTTTATAATTCCAATTCTTGGGGCTACACGTAGAACATGTAAGTCAACCATTATTCCTTCTAATGTTACTTTGGCTTCCCTCATAATTACATTTGCGGATTTCCGGCCTATTCCTTTTAAAGATGTTAATTCTTTTAATGTTAATGGAATATCTGAATCTTTCTTTATTGTTTTTGCAATATTGAAAATCCAAAGAGTTTTGTTTTCGTGATATTTTACATCAAGAATAAAACTATTTATTTCTTTTGTATCTGAATGGGCTAAGCTTAATAAATCAGGAAATTTATTAAAAAAAACAAGAGCAATTTTATTGATGTTGTCGTCTGAATCTTGAGCAGATAAAATTGTCATGATAAGTAATTGATAAATATTTTTGTACTCTAAAGGATGTTTTTTATCCCTATATTTCTCTAAAACTGGGAGTAATTCTTCTTTCCAATCAATTGGCTTGTTGAATAAATCCATATTGAAATTTAATAATTAATTGTTTTAAGTGTTTTTGAATTCGATTTTGTTATCAAATTATTATTATTTGAAATTCATTAGTACAATTGGAGTTATAATTATATAATTTTAAGCTATAAAATGTGAGAAAAAAATGATTGCTTAATGTGATTTTTTTTAAATTATCAATTTACAATCGTTTTGTGATAATTGATTTTATTTTTTACTTTTTACTTTAATTGTTTTTAAATTTTACTATATTTAGAAAAAGTTAAATAGTGATAATTTCTATAAAATTATTATTCTTTCTATATAATTCTAGATATTTTAACGTAACTTTTTTATTATGTTTTTTTTAAACCCAAAATAAATTTAAATCAATAAATGGAAATATTTCATATTAGTGCTGAATGTTATCCGGTAGCGAAGGTTGGTGGTTTAGCCGATGTAGTTGGAGCTTTACCAAAATATCAAAGTAAAGTAGGGCATGAATTAAGGGTTGTTATGCCTTGTTATGAAACTAAGTTTAGAAATGAAAATGATTTTGAATGTGTACATTGGGGTACAGTTAAGTTAGGAAATTTTAATTTTCCTTTTAGTGTACTCAAGGAAACTACAAATAAGCTGGGGTTTGAATTGTATTTAATGGAAATTCCTGAGCTTTTTGATAGAAAAGATGTATATGGTTATGAAGATGATATAGAGCGTTTTGTTGCTTTTCAGATAGCTACTTTAGATTGGATTATAGGGAGAGCATCTATGCCTGATGTGATTAATTGCCATGATCATCATACTGGCTTAATTCCTTTTATGATGCAATACTGCCATAAATATCATCAGCTATTAAATACTCCTTCGATGATAACCATTCATAATGGTTTGTATCAGGGACAATTTAGTTTTGATAAATTAAGTTATTTGCCTGATTTTGATTTAAGTCATGTTAAAATATTAGAGTGGAATCATTGTATTAATTCATTAGCTGTTGGAGTCAAATGTGCTTCTGCTGTAACGACAGTTTCACCAAGTTATTTGGATGAAATAAATTATTCCGCAAATGGACTAGAGTCATTATTTAATTTGGTTCGTTATAAATCAAAAGGTATTTTAAATGGAATAGATACTCAAGTTTGGGATCCTGCAAAAGATAAAATGTTAGAGAAAAATTACTCCATTAAAAATTTTGAAAAAGGAAAACAACAAAACAAAGAGATACTATGTACGCTTTTTAATCTGGATCCAACCAAACCTTTGTTTAGCTTTATAGGGAGGTTATGGGATGAAAAAGGTGGGGATTTATTGCCTCAAGCTTCGGCTTTAGCACTTTCTGAAAATTATAAAAAAATCAATATTTTGATTTTAGGATCAGGAAGTTCTAATATTGAAAATCAATTGAATAGTTTATTAGTTGATTATAAAGGAAATTACAATACATTCATTGGATATAATGAAGAGTTGGCCCATTTAATTTATGCAGGTGCTGATTTCTTACTAATGCCTTCAAGAGTAGAACCTTGTGGTTTAAATCAAATGTATTCCTTGCGTTATGGAACAATACCTATTGTAAGGAGAACAGGAGGATTACAAGATACGGTTATTGACTTTGGTGATGATGGAAATGGAATTTGTCATAATCAGGCTTCAGTAGGTGATATATGTTATTCGATTCAAAGAGCTGTTCATTTATATGAAGATAAAGAACATCTAAATAAAATTAGAAAAAAAGGAATGAATACAGATCATTCATGGGAAAAAGCCAGTCAGGAATATATAGATATGTACAATTTAATACTTAACAAAATATGAAGGCAAAAAGAAAAAACGTTATTGCTATTATCTTAGGAGGGGGACAAGGATCAAGATTATATCCACTAACAGAAACAAGATCTAAACCAGCAGTACCTGTAGGCGGAAAATATAGATTGGTAGATATTCCAATTTCAAATTGTATGAATTCAGACATATACAGGATGTTTGTTTTGACACAATTTAATTCTGCTTCGCTTAATGCTCATATAAAGAATACCTATGTATTTAGTGCTTTTAGTCAGGCTTTTGTAGATATATTGGCAGCAGAACAAACCCCAGATAATCCTACTTGGTTTCAAGGAACCGCAGATGCAGTAAGACAATGTATGCCTCATTTTTTGAATCATGATTTTGATTATGCGTTAATTTTATCAGGGGATCAATTGTATCAAATGGACTTTAATGATATGATTGAAGAACATATTAAAAAACAGGCTGATATTACAATTGCAACTTTACCGGTTAATGCTAAAGATGCTCCTGAATTTGGTATTTTAAAGACAAATAGTGATAGTTGTATAGAGTCTTTTATTGAAAAACCAGCAAAAGAATTATTACCTGATTGGACTTCTAATGTAAGCGATCAAATGAAAGCTGAAGGCAAAAATTATTTGGCTTCAATGGGGATTTATATTTTCAATAAACAACTTTTGGTCGATTTAATGGCTAATCCTGAAACAAAAGATTTTGGTAAAGAAATTATACCTCAGGCAGTTGGGAATCAAAAAATCCTTAGTTATCAATATGAAGGATATTGGACAGATATCGGAAATATTGATTCATTCTTTGAAGCTAATATTGGTTTAACAGAAGATGTGCCTAAATTTAATTTATTTGATAACGATAATAAAATTTTTACCAGACCTCGTTTACTACCTCCTTCAAAATTCAAAAATGCAATGGTGGATAAATCATTGATTTCTGAAGGCTGTATCATTAATGCTAAAGAAATTGTACATTCAGTAATTGGGATTCGTGGACGAATTGGAAAAGATACTGTTGTTAGAAATACTTACGTGATGGGGAATGATTATTATCAAAGTATCGAAGAGATGCAAGAGGATATTAAGAATGGTAAAATATTAGTGGGTATAGGTGAAGGTTGTTATATCAATAATGCTTTGGTGGATAAAAATTGTAGAATAGGTAATAATGTTCATATTAATGGAGGTAGTCATTTGGAAAACACTTCTAATGAATTATATGCTATTAAAGAAGGAATTATAGTAATTAAAAAAGGTGTGACTTTACCTGATAATTTTAGAATTGAATAAGTTAATAAACTGTTTTTATATATCAATATTCTATTTCTAAGATTTAGAATTATACAATAATACTATGAGTAAAGTTATTTCGCATTCCCTTTTTACTGATTTTGATATTAACTTATTCAAAGCTGGAAAACACTTTAGATTATATGAAAAGTTAGGTGCACATTTAATAGAATTAAACGGAGTACAGGGTGTTTATTTTGCTGTTTGGGCACCAACTGCTCATTCTGTTTCTGTAGTTGGAGATTTTAATTACTGGACTCAAGGAGAACATGAACTCTATGTGCGTTGGGATTCTTCTGGTATTTGGGAAGGTTTTATTCCAAACATAAAAAAAGGAACTATTTATAAATATAAAATTTTATCAAATAATCAAGGTTTGGTAACTGAAAAGGCCGATCCTTTTGCTTTTTATTGTGAAAAACCACCTCATACTGCTTCGGTAGTTTGGGATTTGGATTATAAATGGGATGATTCTAAATGGATGAAAACCAGAAAAGAACATAATGATTTAGATAAACCTTATTCCGTTTATGAAGTTCATTTAGGTTCTTGGAAACGTGCTGAAGGCAATAGGTTTTTAAGCTATCATGATTTAGCAGAAGATTTAGTCAGTTATGTAACTGAAATGGGATTTACTCATGTAGAGTTTATGCCTGTAATGGAATATCCTTATGATCCTTCCTGGGGATATCAATTAGTAGGGTATTTTGCTCCAACATCTCGTTTTGGAGATCCTCAGGGATTTATGCATTTAGTTGATAAATTGCACCAAGCGGGGATAGGAGTTATTCTGGATTGGGTTCCTTCACATTTTCCAGATGATGCACATGGATTAGGGTATTTTGATGGTTCGCATTTATATGAGCATCCGGATAGAAGAAAAGGTTATCATCCGGATTGGAAAAGTTTAGTGTTTAATTACGGAAGAAATGAAGTTCGTTCGTTTTTAATTAGCAATGCTTTATTTTGGTTGCAACATTATCACATAGATGGTTTAAGAGTTGACGCTGTTGCTTCAATGCTTTATTTAGATTATTCCAGAAATGATGGTGAATGGGAGCCTAATATTTTTGGAGGAAGAGAAAATTTAGAAACGATTAGTTTTTTGAAAGAATTCAACGAAGTAGTTTATGCTAACTATGAAGGGGTTCAAACAATTGCCGAAGAAAGTACTTCTTTTCCCATGGTTTCCAGACCTACCTCTTTTGGAGGACTTGGTTTTGGGATGAAATGGATGATGGGATGGATGCATGACACTTTGAAGTATTTTCAAAAAGCGACAGTTTATAGAAAATACCATCAAAATGATTTGACTTTTTCAATGACTTATGCATTTACCGAAAATTTTATGTTGCCTTTGTCACATGACGAAGTAGTTTACGGTAAAAAATCAATTGCTGATAAAATGCCTGGTGATGAATGGCAAAAATTTGCCAACCTTCGTTTACTTTATGGTTATATGTTCACGCATCCAGGAACTAATTTACTTTTTATGGGAGGAGAATTTGGTCAAATAGCTGAATGGAATTTTCAAGAAAGTTTGGATTGGCATTTGTTACAATATCCTGTTCATAGTGGAGCACAGCAGTATGTTAAAGATTTAAATAAGTTATATAAATCAGAACCAGCTTTATATGAAAAACAGTTTAGTCCAGAGGGTTTTGAATGGATTAACTATTCGGATCATCAAAACGCAGTTATTTCCTATATAAGAAAAGGGAATAATGCAAAAGACGATTTAGTTGTGGTGTGTAATTTTACACAAATTGTTAGAAAAGATTATCGAATTGGAGTACATAAAAAGGGAAAATTAAAAGAAATTTTTAATAGTGATTTAGAAAAATACCAAGGAAGCAATGTCTCGAATTCAGTTGATTTAAAAATTGAATCTTCACCTTATGACGGTAGAGATTATTCAGTTCAATTGCTAATTCCTCCATTAAGTGTTACTGTTTATAAATTTTTATAAGCTGTTTTTATGAAACTAAAAAACAGTACTATTTAAAAAATAATTTTTTCAATAAAGAAGTGTTAATTTTAAGATTAATGCTTCTTTTTTTTGATAAATACTCAACTATAACGTTTTCGTGAATAAAATTATTATTATTTATTTATAAAAAACTTTTTTCGTAAGTTTGAGAGAATGAGTATATTATTAATCAAAATCCTAACATATGATTACAAATACCGAATTAGAATACAAAGGGGATTTATACCCGTCCAAAATAGTTTCATATACTCATGATGTAGATTCCATCTATTTTTATACAGATAATAGTGTTATTTTGAAGCTTACTGTTTTAAGAGATAGCTTGATTCGTTTTCGTTTTACAACTAAAGGGTATTTTAGTAACGATTTCTCTTATGCAATTGATAAGAGTCATTCTCATGGCTATAATCATTTAGAAGTTACAGAGGAAAAAACATATTTTCAGATTACTACTAATAAAATCATTTGTAAAATTCAAAAGCAAGATTTAAGAGCTTCTATTTTTGATCTTAAAGGTAATATCATTTTAGAAGATGAATTAGGTTTTCATTGGGAAGAATGTTATGAGTTTGGAGGGAATATTGTTAAAATGAGTAAATCTTCCAGAGATGGAGAGTGTTTTTACGGCCTAGGAGATAAGGCTACTCAGTTGAATTTAAAAGGAAAAAGAGTTGAAAACTTTGCGACAGATCAGTATGCTTTTCAAAAAGAGCAGGAACCTCTCTATAAGGCTGTTCCTTTTTATATAGGTTTGCATCATAAACAGGCTTATGGTATTTTCTTTGATAATACTTTTCAATCCTATTTTGATTTTTGTCATGAAAGAAGAAATGTAACGAGTTTTTGGGCACATGGTGGAGAAATGAATTATTATTTCTTTTATGGACCTAATATGCAGGATGTTGTTACTTCTTATACTGATTTGACAGGTAAACCTGAATTGCCACCATTGTGGGCCTTAGGTTATCATCAATGTAAATGGAGTTATTATCCGGAAAGTAATGTAAAAGAAGTAGCTGCTAAATTTAGAGAATTACAAATTCCCTGTGATGCCATTTATTTGGATATTGATTATATGGAAGGCTTCAGATGTTTTACCTGGAACAAAGAATATTTTCCAGATCCAAAACGTATGGTTTCCGAATTGTCTCAGGATGGATTTAAAACCATTGTAATTATTGATCCGGGAATTAAAATTGATAAAGAATATTGGGTTTATAAAGAAGCTTTAGCTAAAGATTATTTTTGTAAAAGAGCTGATGGTCCTTATATGAAAGGTAAAGTTTGGCCAGGTGAATGTAATTTTCCGGATTTTACAAATCCTGAAGTTAGAGAATGGTGGGCAGGATTATTTAAAGAATTAATTTCTGAAATAGGAGTTAAAGGAGTCTGGAATGATATGAATGAACCAGCAGTAATGGAGGTGCCAAATAAAACGTTTCCAAATGATGTTCGACATGATTATGACGGAAATCCTTGTAGTCATAGAAAAGCGCATAATATTTATGGAACTCAGATGGCACGTGCTACTTATCATGGAGTAAAACGTTTTGCTTATCCAAAAAGACCTTTCATTATTACAAGATCGGCTTATTCAGGTGCACAACGTTATACCTCGTCTTGGACCGGGGACAATGTGGCAAGTTGGGAACATCTTTGGATTGCTAATATTCAAGTACAAAGAATGTCAATTTCCGGTATGGGATTTACAGGATCGGATATTGGAGGATTTGCTGAACAACCAACAGGTGAATTATATGCCAGATGGATTCAGTTAGGTGTTTTCCATCCGTTTTGCAGAACACATTCTTCTGGAGATCATGGAAATCAAGAACCTTGGGCTTTTGATGAAGAAGTTATTGATATTACCAGAAAGTTTGTAAACCTTCGTTACCAATTGCTTCCGTATTTATACACTATGTTTTGGCAATATATAGAAGAAGGAACTCCAATGTTGAAGCCTCTTGTTTATTTTGATCAGGAGGATATTCAAACACATTATCGAAATGATGAGTTTATTTTTGGAAATCAAATTCTTGTTTGCCCAATTTTAGAACCAAATGCTCAAGGACGCAGAATGTATGTTCCAAGAGGAGAGTGGTATAATTACTGGACTAATTGTTTGGTAAAAGGAGGAAAAGAAATGTGGGTAGATACTAAGTTTGATGAAATTCCTGTTTTTGTCAAAGCAGGTGCCATTATCCCTAAATATCCAATTCAACAATTTGTTGGGGAAAAAGAATTTGACGAATTAACACTGGATGTTTATTACAAAGAAGGAAAAGAAAAATCAGTTGTGTATGAAGATGCACAAGATGGATATGATTATAAAAAAGGAAGATTTAGTTTTATGTCTTTTCAAATGACTGGAAAAGAAAAAGAAGTTAATATTCAATTGCATAAAGAAGGTAAATTCGATACACGTTATACAAAATTTAAAATCAATTTTATTGGATTGCCATTTGATATAAAAATGGTAGAAATTGACAATGAAGAAATTGTTTTTGATGCCAAAGCTTATAAGCAAAACAAATATCTAATTGTTCCTAAAGACTTTAATGTTTTGCATATAATTGGATAATAATTGTATTTTTGTTAGTAAAATATAACTATCATGAAAAAGAATTTAGTACTTGCAGGAATTGTAACTCTAGGCTTGATTTACTCTTGTGCAACAAATCCATTAACAGGAAAAAAGACCTTGAATTTTGTTTCAAATAGCGAATTGTTTCCATCTTCATTTCAGCAATATGGGACTTTTTTAAAAGAAAACAAAGTGATTTCAGGTACAGCAGATGCTAAGAAAGTAGAAACTGTAGGTATGAAAATTAAATCAGCTGCAGAACGTTATTTAGCTTCTCTTGGGCAAAATGACTATTTGAAAGATTACCAATGGGAATATAAATTAGTAGATAGTAAAGAAGTTAATGCTTGGTGTATGCCAGGAGGTAAAATTGTCGTGTATTCAGGTATTTTACCAATTACTAAAACGGATGCGGGATTAGCTACGGTAATGGGACACGAAGTTTCTCATGCATTAGCTAATCATGGTGCACAACGCATGAGTGCTTCTCAATTGCAAACTTTAGGAGCGGCAGGTGTTGCTGCTGCTACAGGAGGTATGAGTGCTGAAAAACAACAAATGTGGCAGCAATATTACGGTATTGGTTCTAATGTAGGAGGGATGCTTCCTTTTAGTAGAAGTCATGAAACAGAAGCAGATAAAATTGGTTTGATTTTAATGGCTATTGCTGGATATAATCCTGAAGAAGCTATTAGTTTTTGGACTAGAATGTCAGCAAATTCAGGAGGTCAGGCTCCAGCTGAGTTATTAAGTACACACCCATCTGATGCTACTCGTATTGCAAATTTGAAAGCCATGATTCCTGAAGCTAAGGCTGTTGCAGCTAAGTTTGGTGTAGTTTTTAAATAAAAAATAAATTGTTTTTTTATAGAAGCCAATTCGTTCGAATTGGCTTTTTTTATGCTGTATAATGTTATTTTTTAGACAGTTTTAGGATGAACCATTTTAAAATAATAAATTCGTCAAAAAAACAAATAGATATGGTTCATTTACAAAAAGGAGATAAAAAACTATTAAATGCATGGGCGTTTTACGATTGGGCAAATTCAGTTTACCCATTAGTAATTACTTCGGCCGTTTTTCCAATATTTTATGATGCCTTATTTTTAGAAAAAGGACGTTATATAAGTGTTTTTGGATTTAGTGTGAAAAATTCTGCTTTAATATATTTCATAACTGCTTTGGCTTTTTTGAAAGTTGCTATATTATCACCTTTATTATCAGGAATTGCTGACTATGTTGGGAATAAGAAGTTTTTTATGAAATTCTTTTGTTATATGGGGGCCTTGTCATGCATAGGCTTATATTGGTTTAATTTAGATAATATTTATATTAGTTTATTGTTCTATTTGTTAGGATTAGTTGGTTTTTGGGCAAGTTTGGTTTTTTATAATTCCTATTTGCCGGACATCGCTTTTGAAGAACAACAAGATGCTATCAGTGCTAAAGGATATTCTTTAGGTTATATTGGAAGTGTAATTTTACTTATTCTTAATCTGGCAATGGTAATGTATCCTCATTGGTTTTGTATTACAGATACAGTAGTTGAATCAGCTGCTATTAAAGCCATGCGTTATTCTTTTATTATGGTAGGGGTTTGGTGGATTTTATTTAGCCAGTATACTTATTATTATCTGCCTAAAGGTAATAGGGATTCAGAACAAAAAGTTACTAAATCAATCATTTTTAATGGTTTTAAAGAGTTAAAAAAGGTATGGTATTCACTAGAAAAAAATATTCGTTTAAAAAGATATTTAACTAGCTTTTTTGTTTACAGTATGGCGGTTCAAACTGTGATGCTTGTTGCGACTTATTTTGGTTCACAGGAAATACTTTGGGAATCAAATGAACAAAGTACAATAGGATTGATAATATGTATCTTGTTGATTCAAATAGTAGCTATTATTGGCGCTTTTACGACTTCCAAAGCTTCTGAGAAATTTGGAAATCTGCCTACGCTGATATTTATAAACAGTATTTGGTTCTTTTTGTGTATTGCAGCATATTTTATTACGTTACCAATCCATTTTTATATTATGGCAGCTTTGGTAGGTTTGGTAATGGGAGGGATCCAGTCTTTATCCCGTTCTACTTATTCTAAATTTTTACCTGAAACAGAAGATACTGCTTCGTTTTTTAGTTTTTATGATGTGGCTGAAAAAATAGGAATTGTGATTGGGATGATAATTTATGGAATTATTGATCAAAGGTATGGTAGTCCGAGATATGCAATTGTATTTTTAGCTCTTTTCTTTTTTGTTGGGGTTCTTTTGTTGAGAAAAGTACCAAAAAAATAGTAGGAAAAATAAAATAAAAATTTATATTTGAAGCTATTAAAAAGCTCCAAATTATGAAATCATTAAAAAATAAGTCACAATTGTTAGTGTTGTTTTTACTAACATTTTTAACATCCTGTGTTTACGAACCAATAGACGGAACTGTTGAAGGAGATCCTGATACAGGTGGAACAGTGAGTTCAGGTGTCTTTAAAGCCGATTTTAATGGTAAAACATGGACAGCTAAAGAGACTCAAGTTGTTATTTCTGGAAATTATATTGAAATTTCAGCAATTAAAGCTAATGGTGAAGGTTTTGGCTTTATGGTGGAAGCTTCCCAAACAGGGTCTTATCCTGCCAATATCAATATATTAGCATTTACTCCTGCCGGTTCTGAAGATGCTTATTGGAGTTTTAATGATGATAATCCTGATGAAAACACAGGCTCTATTGTAATAACTAAAATTGACAGTGACAAGAAAACTATTTCAGGGACTTTTACTTTTAAAGGTTATTGGGGTGATCCGGATAATCCGAGAGCACCAATTCAGTTTACTAAAGGTGTTTTTACTGATTTACCATATATTACTGAAGCTGAGACAGAAGATGTTTTTGCAGCAAAAGTAGACGGTGTTTCATTTGTAACTACTGATATTATAGCTTCGACAATTGGTACCGGAACCGATGAATGGATAACTATTGGTGTACAAGATGCAAACATGAATACTATTTCGATAAATGTAAAAAGCAATGTAATTGCAACAACTTATTCGATAACTACGAATACATTAACAGATAAAGTGCAAGCATCTTTTGAAGATGAAAATGATGAATATCAAGCTATTTCTGGTAGTGTTACAATAATTTCAATTACTGACGATAGAATTAAAGGAACTTTTTCTTTTGCAACTAATGGAGCATCTCCCTTTCAAATTACCGAAGGTAGTTTTGATGTAGGTTATTAGATAAAATGATATTTAAA
>JALRGZ010000263.1 GCA_023253295.1 Flavobacterium sp. | reverse complement strand
TATAAATAGCCACTACGTTAGGATTTTCTTTTCTACAAGGTCCACACCAAGAAGCCCAAAAGTCAACAATTGTAACTTTTCCTAAACTTTCTTTTAATGAAATTACTTTTCCTTCAGGATTTTGTGCTGAAAAATTAGGTGCTCTTCATTTAGCAGCAGCTGGTGCAGCTGGTGCAGCAGGAGCGTTCTGTGCAGAAGAATTAATTGCGTTAATTCTTTCTTTAATTGCTTTACCAGGTTTAGTGTTTTTTAATTCATCTTCGAAGCTATTGTAGATTTTCTCTGCCTTTTTAATATCAGCAGTTGGGTCTCCAAGCATACTTTGAACGATTAAGGCGCTGATTAGTGATTTTGGGTGAGTTTCAGAATAAGAAATGTATTTTTCTTTAGTCTTGTCACCAACTTCTTGTTGAAGTTTTTGGTATTCAGTCATTAAACTGTTGATAGTAGCTGTATCTTTAGCTTGTTGAGCTTGGTTCATTTTTAGCATATTAGCTTTTTGGAAATCCATTAATTTCTTTTGAACCACTTTCATTTCTTCGTTAAATTTCACATACTCATCATTGTTGTAAGTACCAGAAACTTTAGTATTTTGAATACTGTCTTTATTGATTTCGATATTGATTTCTCCTGATTCAAGGATGAAAGGAATAGGCTGATTAGCAGCTTCTAATTGAAGTACGTGGAAAGATGGCTCGGTTACTTTTCCTTTGATTTCAAATTTACCATTTTCAACTTTAACAGTATCTAGGTTGATTAAACCACCCATTCCGCTCGGGTCTTGTGCTTGAAGGATAATAGTTTTCCCGTTTTCAATTCCGTTAGCAATACCTGTGATGATGTACTCGTCTTTACCAACTTTGCTACAAGAAACTAGTACAGCAGAGGCAGAAAGAAATAAAAATAATTTTTTCATTATTAATTAGTTAAATTAGTTAAGTCTGCAAAAGTATTTAAATTTATAAAACAGCAATAATTTAAATCGCTAAATTTTTGTTATAATTACAGTAGATTAGTGTTGTTAAGAAGTCCTTAAAACGACACATTTATAATGTTTTTAATATATTTATTTGAAATTTGTTTTTACAGAAAGACCGTTCTATTTTTGAAAACAAAAAAGAATTACTTCATGAGGCCTTTAAAAGAAAAATTATTAATAAAAGACGCTAGTATTAATAAAGTACAATTTGACAAGGAATGGTTTTTTAAATTGGAAGATATGGCTTTTTATTTAAAGGAAGATTTGTCAGATGTTGAGTTTATTCACTTACCAATGTTGATTGATGGAATAGAAGAAATAGTGAAGTGTTGCTCGTTTGAAGATATTATTAGGGGAAGAAAAGAATTTAACGAATAAAAAAAAGAGAGGGTAGCCTATTTAGACTTCACCCTCTCTTTTTTATCTATTATTAAGTCTGGCTTTTTCTTTTATAATGTCACTAATTTTTCTGTTTTCAATTTTGCTTTCTAACCAGGAAATGATATCAAGGTATAAGAAAGCTCTTTTTTCATAGGTGTTTTGTTCTAGTTGAATAAAACGTTCTTTCATTTTTTTAAACTCTTTCTTGATATCACTTGGGTAAATTGAGTTTAAGTTTTTCAGGAATCGAATGATTTCTTTTTGAACTTCATGTAAATCATTCATTTTAATCAAAAACTTATAAGTGTTTTTTAATTGACTCTCTAAGTAATAATCTTTTCCAAGTTCGTAGTGAGCGATTAAACATAAAATGCGGGCAAAACACATTAAGTCTTCACGCATACTTAAATTTTTGTTGTTGATGATTTTTTCCAAATAGAAAATAGATTCATTATATTTTTCGATTCCAAAATATATACTGGCAAACTTATAGAAAAACAACATTTCGTGGTGTTCATCTAAATGCTCGTTATGAATTTTTAATTTATTAAGAATCTCAGGAATTAAATATTCGCTTTCTGCAAATGTTCCTTCCATAATATGGTAATTTAACTTATTGTTGTATACATATAAGAAAGACAAAGATGCAATATTGTCATTAACAGGAAAACGAGGATCTTTTATTGTTTCTTCAAGCTGGGCTAAAGAGTGTTTGAATTTAGTTTGATATTTTAACATATATAAAGACTCCAATAAATAATGATTCCCTTTTAGGAAAAACACAGGGTTTAAGAAAATCATGTTTGGGTTGTCATAAAATAAAGTAACCCATTTTGAAGCAAATTTATAACTGGCTAAAAAGTCCTGAACTAAGAAGCTGCGCCATAAATTAGCATTGTAAAACCAATATTTTTCACGGAAACCAAATTTATTTTCATCTAATTTAGACGTGTGTTTATTAAAGTAATCATCAATGTATTTGTATTCTTCATCACTTTTTACATAGCCCGTTTTGAGCATTATGCCATATAGTTGTAGTGATAAATTAGATAGTTTGCTTGAAATAATATTTTGATAATTAAGCTCTTTGGCTTGAATAACTAATTCATCTGCTCTACCTTGGATACTTCGGGTTATGTATTGCGATTCGATTAGTTTTTCAAATTCAACAATTTCATAAGCCATTAGTTTTTCGTCGTTTTCTATGGCCTGACTTTTGGTTTTATCTAATATTTTTAAGCTTTGCTTATACAAACCTTTATTATATAAGATAGTAGCAAAGTCAATTTGTTCTCTTAATTGGTAGCGGATATTTTGACTAGGAATGTTTAACCTAATGCTAACTAATATTTGTTTATATAAATAAGACTTTAAATTGGATAATTGTACCTTTTTAATGATTCCGCTTTTAAGAATTAATTTTTCGTCATAATTCTCAGATTTATCTAAAATATTAAATAATTCAATGAATTTAGTATTCGAACTTGTCTCTAAACGACTGGCAAAAATCTTGAATTGTCTTTTTTCGGATTTAGATAAGGACTTTATCAGAACGAATAAAAAATCTTTTTGATGGTTAGCCATTGTAAAATAAATAGATTTAAATAATTGATTTTCAGTTATTTAACTTGTCTTTGTTAGACTTATAAGCAGTATATTCAACTAAAATGAATTTTCAATTCAAAGTAAAGAATATATTTTTGTTATCAAGATGTGAAATTACATTAAATAAATTAAAATGAATAGAGAGAAAGTCCAAATTTTTGATACCACTTTGCGAGACGGGGAACAAGTTCCAGGATGTAAATTAGATACCAAACAAAAACTTGTTATAGCAGAACGCTTAGACAATATGGGCGTTGATATTATTGAAGCAGGTTTCCCGGTTTCAAGTCCAGGAGATTTTTTGTCTGTTACTGAGATTAGTAAAATTGTACAAAATGCAACAGTTTGCGGTCTTACAAGAGCCGTTAAAAATGATATTGATGTAGCAGCACAAGCATTAAAATATGCAAAAAAACCACGTATCCATACAGGTATCGGAACATCTGATTCTCATATTATACATAAGTTAAATACAACTAGAGAAGATATTATTGCAAGAGCAAAAGCAGCTGTTGCCCATGCAAAATCTTATGTGGAAGACGTAGAGTTTTATGCAGAAGACGCAGGTAGAACTGATAATGCATTCTTAGCGCAGGTGTGTGAAGAAGTAATTAAATCAGGAGCTACAGTACTTAATATTCCGGATACTACAGGGTATTGTTTACCTTCAGAATATGGTGAAAAAATTAAATACCTAAAAGAAAATGTAAAAGGAATTGAAAATGTTACGATTTCTTGTCATTGTCATAACGATTTAGGTATGGCAACTGCTAACTCGATTTCCGGAGCTATTAATGGCGCAAGACAAATTGAATGTACTATTAATGGTATTGGGGAAAGAGCTGGAAATACCGCTCTTGAAGAAGTGGTGATGATTTTTAGACAACATCCTGATTTGAATTTATATACAGATATCGATACCAAACAATTAAACGAAATGAGTCGTTTAGTTTCTGATAGTATGGGTATGATGGTGCAACCTAATAAAGCTATTGTGGGAGCAAATGCTTTTGCGCATAGCTCAGGAATTCATCAAGATGGTGTGATTAAAAACAGAGCTACTTATGAAATTATAGATCCTTTAGATGTAGGTGTTAATGAGTCATCAATTGTTCTTACAGCAAGAAGCGGTAGAGCAGCTTTAGCTTACCGTGCTAAAAAAGTAGGTTATGAGTTAACAAAAACGCAGTTAGATGTTGTCTATGTGGAGTTTTTAAAATTTGCTGATGTGAAAAAAGAAATTTTAGATGATGACATTCATTTGATAATTGCAGCTTCTAAAATTGAAGGTGATTTAATTAAGCGATAATTGTAGGTATAAAACATTTTTCTTGATTGGTGAAATTTGCAGCTTTTTAATTTAAAATTATAATACCATGAACTTAAAAATAGCTGTATTATCTGGAGACGGAATTGGTCCTGAAGTAATTTTACAGGCCAAAAAAGCTTTATATGCTGTAGGGGTTGTTTATGAGCATGATTTTATTTTTGAAGATGCACTTATAGGTGCTGTTGCTATCGATAAAACAGGTTCTCCACTTCCTGAACAAACTTTAAATCTTTGTCTGAATACCGATGCTGTTTTGCTCGGGGCAATTGGTGATCCAAAGTATGATTCTGATTCCAATGCTAAAGTCCGTCCCGAACAAGGTTTGTTGAAATTAAGAAAAGAGTTGGGCTTGTTTGCAAATATTAGACCATTAAAACCATTTAAAGGTTTGCTTGATGTTTCTCCGTTAAAAAGAGAGATTGTAGAGGGAGTTGATTTTGTAATTTATAGAGAGTTAACAGCAGGAATTTATTTTGGAGAAAAAAAATTAAACGAAGAAGGTACTATTGCCTCTGATTTGTGTGAATATACCGAAGAAGAGATTAGTAGAATTACACATTTAGCTTTTCAATCGGCCCAAAAAAGAAGAAAAAAACTAACCTTAGTTGATATGGCTAACGTTCTTGAAACTTCACGTTTGTGGAGAAAAATTGTTACTAATATAAGTACTGATTATCCGGATGTAAGCTTAGATTTTCTTTTTACAGATAATGCTGCTAAACAAATTGTAACTAATCCAAAACAATTTGATGTTGTATTGACGGGGAATCTATTTGGAGATATTTTGTCAGATGAAGCTAGTGTAATAACTGGTTCGATGGGAGTTTTAGCTTCAACTTCATTAGGTGAAAAAAATGTATTATTTGAACCTGTTCACGGTTCTTATCCTCATGCAAAAGGCAGAAATATCGCCAATCCATTTGCATCAATACTTTCGGTAGCAATGTTATTAGAACATTTTGGCTTAAATGAAGAAGCTAAGAAAGTATACGAAGGAGTGGAAAAAGCAATAGAATACAATGTTGTTACTATAGATTTGAACCCTGATTCTAAATTTGGGACCAATGAAGTAGGGGAATTTGTTTCTAATTTTATTTTAAATAAAGATGATTTAATGTATTTTAATAACGATAATGTACATTTAGGTCAATCAACAATAGTGTAATAAAGGATTTGCTAAACAATTAAAAATAATGATGAGAAATTCGTAATACTTTATTTTTTATTTTTTTAAATATAAAGGTTTTTATACTTTTGTGTCATCAAAAAAGAAAAATGAAAAATTTAATTATTATAGTTTCTGTCATTATTGTCATTGTTGTGTCAACAATTGCATAGGGAAGCTATTAATATAATTGAAAAGTAATATTATATAACTCCCATAGATTGGGAGTTTTTTTTTGGATTTATATTAATAAAAGTATAAAAAGAGTTAGATGGAATTGAATAAATACAGCAAAACGATCACTCAGGATCAAACACAACCAGCAGCACAGGCTATGTTGTATGGTATAGGTTTGACTGAAGAAGATTTGAAAAAAGCTCAAGTAGGTATTGTGAGCATGGGTTACGAAGGTAATACTTGTAATATGCACTTGAATGATCTTGCTAAGGATGTAAAACAAGGAGTTTGGGATTCTGATTTAGTAGGCTTAATATTCAATACGATTGGAGTTAGTGATGGTATTTCTAATGGAACTGATGGAATGCGTTTTTCATTGGTTTCACGAGATGTTATTGCCGATTCTATAGAAACTGTAATGGGAGCTCAATGGTACGATAGTATGATTGCAATTCCTGGTTGTGATAAAAATATGCCTGGAGCAGTGATGGCAATGGGAAGAGTAAATCGACCTGCAATTATGGTCTATGGAGGAACCATTCACTCTGGAAAATGGAAAGGTGAATCTTTAAATATTGTTTCTGCATTTGAAGCTTTAGGTAAAAAATTAAACAATACTATTACTCCGGAAGATTTTAAAGGAGTTATTCAAAATTCCTGTCCAGGTGCTGGTGCTTGTGGAGGAATGTATACAGCTAACACAATGGCATCTGCAATTGAAGCTTTAGGAATGAGTTTACCATACAGCTCTTCTAACCCTGCATTAAGTCCTGAAAAAAGACAAGAATGTGCTGATGCCGGAAAAGCAATTCGCACTTTACTTGAAAAAGATATAAAGCCCAGAGATATTATGACTCGTAAGGCTTTTGAAAATGCGATTACAATTGTTGCTGTTTTAGGAGGTTCGACTAACGCAGTAATGCACTTAATTGCAATGGCTCATTCTGTAGATGTGGAAATTACATTAGATGATTTCCAAGCTATCAATGACAAAACTCCAGTACTTGCCGATTTAAAACCAAGCGGTAAATATATGATGGAAGATCTACACGCAGTAGGAGGTGTTCCGTCGGTAATGAAATATTTATTAAAAGAAGGATATCTTCACGGAGATTGTTTAACTGTTACAGGAAAAACATTAGCTGAAAATTTAGAATCAGTTCCTGATTTACAAGACGGACAGGAAGTAATTTATGAAATCCATAAAGCTTTGAAACCAACAGGTAATATTCAGGTATTATATGGGAATCTGGCCTCAGAAGGATGTGTAGCAAAAATTAGTGGTAAAGAAGGAGAATTTTTTGAAGGTACAGCAGTTGTATTTGAAAGTGAATTTGAAGTAATCCCGGGAATTGCCAAAGGAATGGTTAAACCAGGTAATGTAGTCGTCATCAGGTATTGTGGACCAAAAGGTGGTCCGGGGATGCCAGAAATGCTCAAACCAACTTCAGCAATTATTGGTGCTGGACTAGGAAATAGTGTTGCTTTGATTACAGATGGTAGGTTCTCTGGAGGTTCACATGGCTTCGTGGTTGGTCACGTTACACCAGAGGCATATG
>JALRGZ010000126.1 GCA_023253295.1 Flavobacterium sp. | reverse complement strand
AAAAAAGGAAAACAAGTAGATTATGTTTTAGGAGAATGGAACGCTACCGAAAATGAAGCACTACCGGAGCGTTTAGAAATGGCTTCAGAAGCAATAAAATCATTTGGAACAGCAGGTCTGGAAAACACCATGACATCTTTCAACGGTAAATAAAAAATGGCGGAAATTCCGCCATTTTTTATTTAACTATCATCTTCGTTTTTTTCTCAGTCGAACCATCTTTTAACAACACAAAATAAACTCCTGAACAAGGTCGGTTTGGAAGTTGAACATTTTCATTAAAACCTCCATTATTAGCATACTTTTCTTGAAACAATCTATTTCCGGAAACATCAAAAACATACAACTCAATATAAGGATTTACCGAAGTACTAATATATTGCACATTAAAATTCCCATCATTAGGATTTGAACTCACCCTTACTTCTTCATCAATTTCATCAGGTACTAAAGTAAAATCGCGGGTACAAATTGACACTGAAGCCGAATTTAAAACTCCTGAATCATTTGTAAACATATCTCGCATACGTAAAGTCCAGGTTCCCTGTGGATTTTCTCCATTAAATTCACCCAAAACTCCTAAAGGAACAACTGTTTGCAAGGCACCGCTACTACAAGACAACTCGGATCCGGCATCATTAAAATTTAATTTTAAACGACCACTGGCACCACCACAAACATTATGAAACAACTTCACAACAGTACCTTGCGGACTAATTAAATCCATTTGAATATCTGAAAAATAAGTATGCGAAACATCCAAATCAACACTTACATTAGCTATTGAAGTATCAGTTGCAGGAACAGTAAAAGTGCGCGAAGTATCAAAATTCCCTTGCTCCGGTATATCAAAAGGCGTTACAAAATCATAGTTTTGACAATCGGGCGAAATAAGATAATCTATAGCAAAGGTTTTGCTATTGACTGCATAGAAAATATTATTTATAGGCTCAATCAAAATTCTACAAAACTGAGAAGAAACATCTGGCACAGTCACTATTTCAGATCCATCATTAGCAACAGCACTCGCTAACGTTATTGGAAAACTAATACCGTTATCAGTAGAAAGCTTAATATTGACTGTAGCAGCACCTGACAAAGTATTGGTGTTATTTACATTCCAGGTTATTTCTTGTTTAGCCCCTTTAAACCAACTCAAATTATCCATATTTTGAGAAGTAACCTCAAATGGCCCAGTATTAGAATTTACGGTTACCACCATTTCATCTGACAAAGTTTGAGCAAAACCTTCTGCAGCATTATCCCGCGCAGTCAAAACAAAATGCAAAGTACGTCCTACACTTGGAACCGACTCCCATTTGTTAGTTAAACGTCCTGCAAGAACATTTTCTAATGCAGGCATATAACGCACAGGAGTACTCACAGGAGGCAAAGACCTGAAAAGCGGACCATTTGTCTTAGAACTCACTGCAAAACTCAAATCTCCACTTGCAGTAGTTGCCACATCATTCTCTTCCCAACAATAACTTACTGCTGACGAAGCATCTCCAGTTCCTTTCAAAACAAAAGCAGTCCCTTTAGGAATCACATAATCAGCCCCAGCATTAACTATTGGTGAACTAGAACTGATGGTCGTTGAAACCGGACAAGTTTTAGTAACTAAATTATTCTGAATCTGACTAATACTAATAAAAGAAAAATAATCATCCGAATGCATTTCTACATCATAATCTGTTGTAATTCCTGCATAACCCATAATCGTCGAACCGCTACCAGGTTCCACATTTGAAATCGTTCCTTCTATATCATACGTAAACGTATGATTTGCACCTAACTGATGTCCCATTTCGTGTGCCACAAAATCGATATCAAAATTATCACCTTCAGGGATATCATTAGCTGGTGAGGTATAAGCACTTCCTTTACCGGAATCACAAATACAACCTATACATCCGGCATTACCACCACCACCAGATGCTCCAAATAAATGCCCCATATCGTAATTTGAACTACCAATAACAGTATTCAAAGTGGTTTGTAATTCATTACTCCATTTTCCAGCTACTTCAGCAGTACCCACACCTTCCTCAGCTTCAGAATACGGATCAGATGAAGCATCCGTATAAACAATTAAATCATTATTAGCAATTAAAAGCAATTTAACCGCTAAATCCCTGTTATAAATCCCATTGACACGCGTTAAAGTAGCATTCATTGCAGCTAAAACATCAGAAACATCAGGATTTGGACCTCCATGATAAACTGCGTATTCACCTGTACATGACAAAGCTAATCTTAAGGTTCGAAACTTTTTATCACTAGAAACCAGCTTAGCAGTTTGGCTATTTTTATTGATTGTTACAGAAAGATCTAACGTGTTACAACTAAAAGGCAAACGCTCCATGGATTTTTTTCCGGAATCAAAAACGACATAAACCCCATTATTTCTTTTATCTTTTTCTATAAACTCCATCTGATTCCCTTTTCTGCTAATCATTGTCTGAATTCCAGAAGGAGACATACTAAAATTCAAAACAGCAGTTACATCCGTCATTCCTATTCCTGAATAAGACCTAATTTCAGGATATTTAGCCTGAAGTTCTGGCTCAAAATTAGAATCTTCATGAATTAAAAATTGCTCCAAAACTCCATTTACATTAGGAATCGTTAGCACTATTTTAGCTTCTGCATCCGTTTTATCCTGAACCGTTTTAAGCTTAGCTTTCAGAGTTTCTTCGTCTAACTGAAACAAGACAGCATTTGAAACTTCCACTTTACCTAAAAGTTTTGCTGTAGTTTGAACAGAAGTAGATTCTATTCGCTTCCATGGTTCTTTATCCTGAGCATGAACAACTGAAAAACACATCAAAAAAATTACGAATAGACTCTTTATTTTCATGGGTAGTTTATATTATGTATCAAAAATAAAGCATTTCATTCAAAATATATTCAACAGAACCGTTAATTAATAAGACAAAAGCAATTGGTTAATTAAATATTATTAGCCTTTTCAGCTGAAACAACAAAAATCCACCAAAAAATAGAATAGGCATACCCTAAAATTTAATTCAGATAGTATAAATTTGCACTACTATAAAACAATTGCTTTGAAGATTTTTCATTCTATAAAAGATTTCACTTCTCCTAAAAAAACAATCCTTACTTTAGGAACCTTTGATGGGGTACATATTGGACATAAAAAAATACTTGAAAAAGTAATTCAGTATACATTAGACGATAACTACGAAAGTCTAGTCCTGACTTTTTTTCCACATCCAAGAATGATTTTACAGGAACGTTCAGAAATAAAACTTCTAAATACAATTTCTGAAAAAATCAATCTATTAGAGCAATTAGGTATTCAAAATTTAGTTATTCATCCATTTGATGAAAATTTTTCGAGATTAACCGCCGAAGAATTTGTAAAAACAGTATTAGTAGAACAATTCAAAATTCATAAAATAATCATTGGTTACGACCATCGATTTGGAAGAAACAGAACTGCCGATATTAACAATTTAATCGAATTTGGCGAAAAATACGATTTTGAAGTAGAACAAATATCAGCCCAAGAAATCAATGACATTTCAGTAAGCTCAACTAAAATTAGAAATGCCATACATGAAGGAAATATGTATTTAGCCAACAAATACTTAGGCTATGACTATTTTCTAACCGGAACCGTTATTAAAGGTAAACAACTAGGAAGAACTATTGGTTTCCCAACTGCCAACCTCAACATTGAAGAAGACTACAAACTAATCCCTAAGCAAGGCGTTTATGTTGTGTCGAGTCAAATCAATAACCAAAGAATATTTGGTATGATGAATATTGGTCTAAACCCAACTGTAGGCGGTAAACATTTATCTGTTGAAATTCATTTCTTGAATTTTGAAGGGGATTTATACGATCAAAAAATTAGTGTTTCAATTCTAAAACGCATTCGCGGAGAAGAAAAATTTGATTCGATTACTTTGTTAAAAGAACAAATTGAAAAGGACAAAACCCACGCACTGGAATATATAGAAACACTTTAGTTTTTAGCAAAAAACAAAGCCTTTTTTTAAAATAACTCCTGTATTTTACGTAAATTTGATAGACAATACCCTGTTTATCAAACCATTATTTTTTAACCTTAAAAAATTAAGCGTATGAAACTGCCAAAAGAATTTTACAATGGAGTTATTATTTTTATAGGTATTGCTCTTTATTTTCTGTTGATGGAAGTACTTCATCTTTCTAACTTGTTTTTCTTAAGACTATTCAACATCGTTTTTATTTATTATGGTGTCAATAGGAGCTTAAAAACCAATTTCATAGAAGGTAAAACCAACCTAGCCGATAATGCTATTTCAGCATTATTCACTTCATTAACCGGTGTATTTTTAAGTATCTCAGGACTAGTTGCCTATATCTATGCCAAAGGAGGAGACGAATACATTAAAACACTTTCTGAATCCTTATTATTTGTAGGGAGCCCTTCTGTAATGACCTACAACATTTCTTTGCTTTTTGAAGGAATCGTTTCCGCTGTAATCGTAACTTTTTCTCTTATGTTATTTTGGAAAAAGAAATATCCAACAGACTAAATACAAACCTCTCACCTATTAGAATTAACCAATTCTAATAGGCAAACCAACCATTAACCCTAAATGCTTTCAAAATGAAACTACCCAAAGAATTCTCAAACGGATTTATCATTTTTATTTCCATTGGTATATACTTTTTACTGATGGAAGTTTTAAATCTATCACATCTATTTTATTTACGTCTCTTAAATATCTTTTTTGTCTTTTACGGGGTAAACAGAACCATTCAAATGAACCTCACCGAAGGAAAGAAAAAATTTGTTTCCAATGCAGTCTCTGCGCTTTTCACCTCAATTGTTGGTGTCATCTTAAGTATCATCGGACTGGTTATTTACAGTTATCTTCAAGGAGGAGATGCATTTGTCGAATCCCTATCTGCCACCTTTTTATTTGGCGGAAACCCTTCGATAGACGCCTATTCAATTTCATTGTTATTTGAAGGGCTCGCTTCGTCCGTTATTGTAACTTTATTGCTAATGCTATATTGGAACAATCAATTTTCAACAGATTAATCAATTATCTACTTTTAATTCAGTTGGTTTTTAAAACTATTGCATTGCTATTTTGTACAAATTGACTACTTTTGACCCATCAAAAAAAACGATACAATGAGTATTACAAAACACAATTGGACAAAAGAA
>JALRGZ010000123.1 GCA_023253295.1 Flavobacterium sp. | reverse complement strand
AGTTCATCTTTAACTTATAACTCATAACTCATAACTCAAAAGAATGCCTTTATTTAAGAAGATAGAATTCAACCCTGCTACCCAAATTTACATTTGGAAAATAACCGAATCTTTCGAACAATTGTTTGAGGAAGTTCAGTTGAATCCCGTATGTCAGGAGCGTATTGCGAATATGAAATCCGAAATGCACCAACGTGGATTTCTGAGTGTTCGCAAACTTCTGAATGAAGCAGGCTATACCGATTTTGATTTGTATTACGATGAATTTGGTAAGCCGCATTTGCATGATGGCAAACATATTTCAATCACCCATTCGCATCAGTTTTCTTCAATAATTATAAGTGAAGAGGTAGTAGGAATCGATATCGAACTACAAAGAGAAAAGATTATCCGTATCGCCGATAAATTCTGTAATGCCGAATTTCAGTATTTAAATAGAGAAGAAACTGCAGATTACATAAAAAAACTAACAGTAATCTGGGGAGCTAAAGAAGCCATTTTTAAGATTCAAAACGAAAAAGGAATCAGCTTCAAAGATCATATTGCAGTCAATTCATTCGATTTGAATCAAACTGATACTGTTGCCAATCTGCACTTCGGAGGATTGGATAAGGAATTCCAAATTTTCATTGAAGAAGTTGAGGATTTTACTTTGGTTTATGCTTTAGAAAAATAAGCTATGCCGAAGCGATTCGGTTTCTAAACATATTGATGTAAATATTAGTACCCATTCTTCTGGCTCTGTATTTCAGGATTTCTACATTTTGACCTTCAAAAAGACTGTCTAAGGTTTGGAACCAATAGTTCAACCAAATGCCAAATTCGTTGGCATTAATTTGACCATTAAAATGTTCATCTACTTTGTTGTGAATCTGAATCATATTACCACTGTATTTGCGGATGCCGAATAAATTGGTTTCCCAAAAATCGGTAAGTTTTTCCAGATGTGACTCCCAGTCATGAATAAGTTCGTTAAAATAAGGACTGATTTCCTCATCAGCCCTTATTTTATCATAGAATTGATGTAATAATATGGAGATATCGGCTCTGTTTTCAATATCTTTCATCATTATAGCATGTTTATAACGATGAAAATAGTGCTTGAAATCATGCTTAATAAAACGGCATTGAAAACCACTTTATGTTTCATTTGAGCCAAAATAGAAGTGTTAGCAATCATTGATATGAAAACTACTAAAACCAGTTGGATCATTTGCGTTATAGAAGTTCCATTAGCTAACACAGCCATTGCTGCGGCACCACCTAAACAGCTTTGTACTAAGATACTTAATGAAGCAGATGCAAAATAATTAGTATCAAATTTTTCGAAGGTATTGTTGTAAAGTGTCATAGTTTTGAATTTTAATAACACAAAATTACAACGGCTTGCAGCTTATATTTTATGACATAAATCATGTATTGAAATTTTTTTCTGTTAATTGTTTTTGGAGTGAATTCAGCGGTTCTATTTTATTGTAAAATATAATTCTAAAGAAATAGTTCTCGTGCTATTAAAACTTTTTATTTTTACCCACCAGATGAAAAAGCAAACGATATACCAGGAAATACTAGAGGCAAAAGCGGCCAATAAGAAATTATTAGCGATTCTTTTGGATCCTGATAAAGTAGTTTGGGAAAATATTACTGAGTTAATTGATAAAATTAATCAATCGCCTGCAACTCATATTTTTATTGGAGGAAGTCATGTTGGTAACAGTATTTTGGATGATTTAATTATTAAAATCAAACAAGATTGTACTTTACCGATAGTGCTTTTTCCGGGGCATCCGTCTCAAATTTCTAATCATGCTGATGCTATTTTGTTTTTGTCTTTATTGTCCGGACGAAATCCCGATTATTTGATTGGACATCAAATAAAGGCAGCGTCAATTTTAAAACAAACTCAATTGGAAATTATTTCCACAGGGTACATTTTGATTGAAAGTGGTACTGAAACTGCTGTGGAACGCGTGAGTCAAACCCAACCTTTGGATAGAGATAATTCAGATTTAGCTTTGGCAACAGCTTTGGCTGGAGAAATGCTAGGCAACAAATTAATTTATTTAGAAGCAGGGAGCGGAGCGCAACAGGCGGTTCCTCAGGAAATGATAGTATTGGTTAATCAAAATATCAATATTCCGCTTATTGTAGGAGGCGGAATTACAGATAAACAAGGAATTCAAAAAGCGTATGAATCCGGAGCTGATTTGGTGGTTATTGGGACAGCTTTTGAAAATAATATGAATTTTTTTAACTAACATTATAAATGATAGAGTATTTATTCTCGCAATATGCTACTTATCCCACTTCGGAAATTATTCTGGAATTGGTGGCTGTTTTTTTTGGATTAGCCAGTGTGTGGTTTGCTAAAAAAGATAATATTTGGGTATTTCCAACAGGATTAGTAAGTACTTTTATTTATGCTTATTTGCTTTGGAAATGGGAGCTCTTAGGCGATTCGATGATTAATGGTTATTACTTTGTAATGAGTATTTATGGATGGTATCATTGGACCAGGAAAAAAGATAATGTGGTAGAATTTCCAATATCTGTAGTTACAAAAAGTGAAAAATTAACAGCTAGTATTATTTTTATTTTAACTTTAGTTTTTGTGTTTTTAGTTTATCAGTATTTTGATAAATTTATTAATTGGTACAATTATGTTGATACCTTGTTGACCGCCATATTTTTTGTAGGGATGTGGCTAATGGCAAGAAGGAAAATTGAAAATTGGATTTTTTGGATTGTAGGAGATTTCTTTTCTATACCTTTGTATTTTTGTAAAGGATATACATTTACTTCTTTACAGTATTTAATTTTTACAATTTTGGCTGTTTTGGCTTATTTGGAATGGAAAAGCATTTTAAGCAATCAAGAAATAATACCTGAAAAAAAGTTTGTAGTTAAGTAAAATAGTAATGTCTTTATAATACATTATTCGAATTAAATGAGTGAGATAAAAGTTTCATTAGTAGAGAAATCAAAGTCAATAAGTGATTTAAATAAAATCAAAAGTATGGGATTATCAGAGCAGGATTTAGAACAAATCAATCAGCATGGTGTTTGTCTGGATGCCATAAAACGACAATTGGCTATTTTTAAAAGAGGAATCGCTAAGATGGAATTAGTGGAAGCAGCTACTATTGGGAATGGTATTTTTAGATTGACTAATGATGATTTTATTGAGAAAGCTGACTTTTTTGATGAACATAAATCTAATTTAAAATTATTGAAGTTCGTGCCAGCTTCTGGTGCTGCAACCCGAATGTTTAAGTTTTTGACGGCTTTTGTGAACGATTTTAATATTGAGAAAGAAAGTATAAATGCTTATATCAATAGAAAAAAAGACAGCAAGTTGCCCGTTTTCATTGTTGGATTGGAAAAGTTGCCTTTTTTTGAAATAATCTATCAAAAAATAAAAGAAGAAATTGCAGCTTTTGATTCGCTGCCACGCGATTATAAAAATTATTATTTTATAAAATTCATGTTAGATTCAAAATATTTTGATTTTGCTTCTAAGCCAAAAGGGATTTTACCTTTTCATAAATATGCTACCAGAATTGCAACGCCCATCGAAGAACATTTGTACGAATGTGGGTATTATTCCAGTTCCAATGGAAAATCTTATTTGCATTTTACCGTTACCGAATCACATCAGGAACAATTTGAGAAGATTATAAATGAGGTAAAAGATAATGTTGAAAAAGAAACCCACACAAGTATTGAGGTGACGTATTCTTATCAGGATAAAAGTACTGATACCATTGCGGTAAACATGCATGATAAGGCTTTTAGAACCGAAGAGGGGAAATTGCTTTTCAGACCGGGAGGACACGGAGCATTGATTGGCAATTTGAATCGCTTAGATGCTGATATCATTTTTATTAAAAATATAGATAATGTTATTCTTCATAATAACGAAACTATAGCGCTTTATAAAAAAGCATTAGCGGGAATTTTATTAGAGTTGCAACAGCAAATATTTGCTTGTTTAAATCTAATGGATTTGTATGAAGTTAGTGATGTCCAAATTGAGGAGATTAAGAATTTTTTGAAAACCAAATTGAATATGGATATAAAGCCTGATTTTGATTTGTACACTTTTGAGAATAAAATTAAGGTATTAAGAGGGATTTTAGATCGACCAATTCGCATTTGTGGAATGGTAAAAAATGAGGGAGAGCCAGGAGGAGGTCCTTTCTGGGTGAAAAATGGACAGAAAGGAATTTCATTGCAAATTGTCGAGTCTTCTCAAGTAGATTTGACCAATAAAAAGCAAGCAAAAATTATGGCAAATGCGACTCATTTCAATCCTGTGGATTTAGTTTGCGCTACTAAAAATTATAAAAACGAGAAGTTTGATTTGCACCAATTTGTAGATGAAAATACTGGTTTTATTGTAGAAAAAAACTATCAGGGAAAAGATATAAAAGGCTACGAATTGCCGGGATTGTGGAATGGAGCAATGGCTAATTGGTTGTCTGTATTTGTGGAAGTACCGTTGATTACTTTTAATCCGGTAAAAACCGTAAATGATTTGTTGAAAGAGGCGCATCAGTCGTTGTAAAAGATGGAAATCCAAAAAATTATAACCGAATTAGAATACAAAGCCGTTCGAAGTAGCGGAGCAGGAGGGCAGAATGTTAATAAGGTTTCCTCCAAAGTAGTGCTTTCTTTTGATTTAAAAAAATCGCAGGCATTATCTGAAGAAGAGAAAATTTTATTGGAAACTAATTTAGTCGCAAGATTAACGTCTGATTCAGTTTTGATTCTTAATTGTGATGAAGACAGAAGTCAGCTGAAAAATAAAGAAATCGTTACTAAACGTTTTTTAGAAATCATAAAAAAAGCACTTGTTGTGCCTAAAATCCGAAAAGCAACTAAAGTTCCTAAATCGGTAATTAGAAAAAGGATCAAGGACAAAAAGAATGTATCGGACTTAAAAAAATCCAGAAGAAAGCCGGATTATTAGTCTAAAGACTTTATAATTAAGACTAAGAAAAAGCTCAAAGTGAAAAATCTTAATACTTACTACTTTTATCTTAATTCTTTTTTATCTTTGCGCCGTCTCAAAGGGGTGCTCTAAATAACGAGCTGAGATCATACCCAACGAACCTGAGCGAGTAATGTTGCTAAGGGAAATTAAGATGAATTGATGGTGTAAACCATTGGTTTAGGAGTTGAACAAATCTATTTATTACATTAACAAAAAGAATAATTCCCCCTTTTATTCGTAAAATAATTACGGATGAACACTTTTTTAGTTTCAAAGTCACAAAGTCACAAAGTTTCTAAGTTGAAAAATCAGACTTATTTCTTGTCTTTTTTCTTTCTTCTTTTTTCTTTTTTCTCCTTTTCACAAGTAAAAGACACTGTTAAAGTGAATAAGCTTGATGAGGTTTTAGTTTCGGCTATACGTGTAACTACTAAAACGCCGGTTAGTTTTAGTAATTTAGATATTAAAGAGATTGCTTATCGCAATTTAGGACAGGATATTCCTGTTTTGATGAATTATATGCCTTCGGTAGTGACTACTTCTGATGCAGGTAATGGTTTTGGCTATACAGGTATCCGCGTACGTGGTAGTGATGCTACCCGTGTGAATGTAACCATTAATGGAATTCCATATAATGACGCAGAGAGCCAAGGTACTTTTTGGGTAAATATGCCTGATTTTGCTTCTTCGGTGCAAAGTTTACAATTACAACGTGGAGTAGGAACTTCAACAAATGGATCCGGAGCTTTTGGTGCGAGTTTGAATATGTTGACTGATTCTTATTCGAAAAAAAGCAATGGAGAAATTTCTAATTCTTTTGGAAGTTTTAATTCGCACAAACATACCGTGAAATTCAGTACCGGTTTGATGAATAATCATTTTGAATTGGCTGGTAGATTATCTGCTTTAAAATCGGATGGATATGTAGACAGAGCGAGTTCTGATTTGAAATCCTATTTCTTACAAGGAACTTATGTAGGTAAAACAAGTTTGATTAAAGCGTTGGTTTTTGGTGGAAAAGAGAAAACATACCAATCTTGGAATGGAATAGATGCAGAAACTTTGATTTCTGATCGTCGATTTAATTCTGCTGGAATGTTTACCGATGAAAATGAAAATACACGTTTTTACGATAACGAAACCGATAATTACCAACAAGATCACGCACAATTGCACTGGAGTGAAAAATGGTCTGCTAATTGG
>JALRGZ010000083.1 GCA_023253295.1 Flavobacterium sp. | reverse complement strand
ATTCCTTCAAAGTTATAAAGCTGAACGACTACTTTGTTGTTTTTTCTAAATTCAAAAAATAACTCTGTATCTTTTCTGGGTTCAGCCGAATTAGTAGCTTCTTCCAATTTTTCAAAATAAAAAGCCTCTTTAAAAAGCATTTCATATTCTTTTTGGTTGCCACCAAAAGGCGGACTTATCTCAAAATCGCGATTGAAAAGTAAGCCTGCTAATACTCCGTTTTGAGCTAAAAGCTGATGCATTTTCAAAACATATTTCTGACGCATAAAAGGAGGTAATGCACAAAAGAATGTTTGTTCAATAATTACATCATATTCGCCCTTGTGTTCAAAAAAATCCCCTAATATGATAGTTATATTTGAGTTACTAGCAAATTTTATTTGAAGCAGCGATACCAATGTAGGAGCAATATCGATAACTGTAATATTGGTAAAGCCTTTCTCTAAAAGATATTCAGCTTCATAAGTATTTCCACAACCCGGAATTAAAATTCGGCAATTTTTATCTTTCAAACTTTCAATAAAACTACTGATGGGAGGGGCAACTTGACCTAAATCCCATCCTGTAGTTTTAGATTTATATTGTGCATCCCAATAATTTTGATCCAAAGGTCTTTCGCAAGCTATCGTACAGCATTGTTCTTTAGTTGCAATCATTTTTTAATGACTTATTTTCTTTTTGTTAGTGTTAATTCCCCAAGGGGTATACATTGGACAAAAATTGATAGAAACAGTAATTAACAGGATTGCTGCAAGTGCCAATAAAAAGATACCTAAATTTCCTGTAACAGCATTGGTGAAATACAATGTTGCAAATGTTAAAGCGATAACCACACGGATTGTCTTGTCTGTTTTTCCCATGTTATGTTTCATGATTTCTACAATTTTAAGGTTACTAATTCATTCGATAATTATATAAATTTACGGATAAATCTATTTAAAATCAAGTATTTAGCTACTTAGTGTTTTGCTTTGACAAACAAAATTTGTTTTTGGAACTGTTGTTTTTGCAATAGCATTGAAACCACCTTCAATTTCAGTGAAATTTCTAAAACCTCTGGCTTGTAAAATTGAGGCAGCAATCATACTTCGGTATCCTCCGGCACAATGTAAATAAAATGGCTCTTGTGGATTAATATCTTTAATCCAGTCATTAATGTAAGCCAAAGGTTTAGAATAAGCTTCTTCTACATGTTCGGCGGCATATTCACTTTCTTTACGAACGTCAATGATTTTACTTTCGCCAATTTTTACTTCATTAGCAAACTCTTCTGCTGTAATTCGGTGGATAGTATCAATTTCGTTACCGGCATTTTTCCAAGCATCAAATCCTCCTTCTAAATGTCCAAGGATATTGTCAAAACCTACACGACTTAAGCGAGTTACGGCTTCTTCTTCCTGATGAATTTCAGTTACTAAAACGATAGGTTGTCTTACATCAGCAATCAGTGCACCAACCCATGGAGCAAAATCACCTTCGATTCCAATATTGATTGATTGGGGAATGTATCCGTTTACGAAAACAGTATTTTTTCGGGTATCTAATATTAAAGCGCCTGTTTCTTCAACTACCGCTTCAAAATCTGCAGCAGGAATAGCAACCATTCCTTGGTTTAATACATTTTCAAAACTTTCGTAGCCTTGTTTGTTCATCGCTACATTCATTCCAAAATAAGCCGGAGGAGGCAATAAACCATCTGTAACTTCTTTGATGAATTCGGCTTCTGTCATATTAGCTCTTAAAGCATAATTAGTTGCTTTTTGATTACCAATTGTTGAAACAGTTTCTTTACTCATATTTTTACCACAGGCACTCCCTGCACCGTGAGCTGGATAAACGATAACATCATCCGGTAAAGTCATGATTTTATCTCTTAACGAATGATATAAAGTGGCTGCCAATTGCTCCTGTGTCATATGAGCTGCTTTTTGAGCTAAATCAGGACGACCAACATCTCCAATGAACAAAGTATCTCCGGAGAAAATAGCATGTTGGTTTCCATTTTCATCAAGTAATAAATACGTAGTACTTTCCATAGTGTGTCCTGGAGTGTGCAACGCTTTTATAGTGATGTTTCCAATAGTGAATTCTTGTCCGTCAGTTGCAATGATAGCGTCAAATTCAGGTTGGGCAGTTGGTCCATAAACAATAGAAGCACCAGTCTCTTTACTCAAATCTACGTGGCCTGAAACGAAATCGGCATGGAAATGCGTTTCAAAAATATATTTTAGTTTCACATTGTCACGTTCTAAACGATCTAAATAAGGTTGTACTTCACGTAATGGGTCAATAATTGCTGCTTCTCCATTCGAAGTAATGTAATAAGCTCCCTGAGCCAGACATCCTGTATATATTTGTTCTATTTTCATAAAGATGATTTTTTTAATTTGATGTAACAAAGATAGAGCATACATCAGGCGCATATAGTGACTAAAGTTACATTATCGATTTTTATTGTAAATTAATTTTCTGAATCTGAAAAAAGTGAATTAAAACACGGTTTTTCGTCAGGCTTTTCGAGGCATTTGATTTAAATTTGTGCTATAAAATAAATCCTTTTTCATGGAAGAAATGCTTTTTTATGATCGCATGCAATTTGCATTTACGATCACTTTCCACTACTTATTTCCACAATTGACAATGGGACTTTCATTAATCGTTGTTTATTTCAAATGGAAATTTCTAAAAACAAATGATCCTCACTATAACAAAGCGACTCATTTTTGGATGAAAGTGTTTGCGCTTAATTTTGCAATGGGTGTGGTAACGGGGATTCCAATGGAATTTCAATTTGGTACTAATTGGGCCAAATTCTCAGAACTTACAGGAGGTATTATTGGACAAACGCTGGCTATGGAAGGTATGTTTTCTTTCTTTTTAGAATCTTCCTTTTTAGGAATGTTTTTGTTTGGTGAAAAGATTCTTGGACATCGTTGGCATTTTGTAACCGGATTGTTGATTTGTTTAGGCTCCTGGGCCAGTGGCTTTTTAATTATTGCTACTCATTCCTGGATGCAAAATCCGGTAGGTTATGAAATATTGGAAAACGGAAAGTTTGTACTGAATAATTTTGAGGCTTTATTTGCCAATGTTTGGTTGTGGCCGTCTTATTTACATAATCAGGCTGCTTCTTTAGTAACAAGTTCGTTTGTAGTGGCAGGAATTGGGGCTTTTTATATTTTATGGAATAAGAATGTTTCCTATGGAAAATTATTCCTGAAAACCGGAGTTGTTTTCGGGTTGATTTCGAGTATTATTGTTGCGATGCCAACGGGTGATTTATTGGCTAAAAATGTAGTAAAACACCAACCGGTAACCTTTGCAGCTATGGAGGGGATTTTTCATACTGAGAAAAAAGGAGCTGAGATTGTATTGATTGGACAACCCGATGTAAAAGATAAAAAACTAGATAATAAGATTGCTGTACCCAATGTTTTGAGTTTTTTGACTTATGGAAACTGGGATACAGAGGTAAAAGGATTGGATCAATTTCCTGTTGATGTACATCCAACGAATATTTCCGGATTGTATTATGCCTATCATATTATGGTTGGTTTAGGGACGCTCTTTATTGGAGTGATGGTATTGGCGGCTTTTCAATTGACCCGAAAACAATTGTTTCAAACCAAATGGCTTTTGTGGTCTTTTATGTTTCTAATGCCTTTTCCTTATATAGCTAATACCACTGGATGGTACACGGCTGAGTTAGGAAGGCAACCCTGGTTAGTGTATGATTTGTTACGAACAGCAGACGGTGCTTCGCCAACCGTTTCTTCAGGAAACACTTTATTTACCTTAATGGGCTTTGTAGGTTTGTATGCTTTGTTAGGGATGTTGTTTGCTATTTTAGTTGGGAAAATTATTTATCATGGTCCTGAACCAGTAAAAAAATAAACTATGGAATTTTTTTGGTATATTGTATTAATAGGCATTTTGGCAACTTATTTAGTGTTGGATGGTTATGATTTTGGAGCAGGAATTATTCATTTGTTTTTTGCTAAAACAGATAAAGATAAAAAAGCAATTACGAATGCTATAGGTCCTTTTTGGGATGCCAATGAAGTTTGGCTAATTGCCGGCGGCGGGGTGTTGTTTTATGCTTTTCCTACTTTGTATGCAGCTTCTTTTAGTGGGTTTTATTTGCCTTTGATGATGATTTTATGGCTACTTATTTTTAGAGCTGTAGGTTTAGAATTGCGAGGACAAATTCATAATAAAATGTGGGAAGCAGTTTGGGATAAAGCCTTTGGAATTGCGAGTTTATTATTGGCTTTGTTTTTTGGAATGGCATTAGGAAACGTAGTTCGTGGAGTGAATTTAGGTATGGTAGTAAATGGAGTAGCAACTCAGGAAGCACACTTTTTCTTTTTGCCTTTGTGGAATCCAAGTTTTAGTCCTACTGCAACTGAATTAGGGATTATCGACTGGTTTACCCTTTTTCTGGGGGTTGTAAGTGTGGTGGCTTTGATGATTCATGGTGCCAATTGGATTATTTATAAAACCAATTCTTCACTAAATGAACAATTAAAGCAAATGGTTTATAAAATGAATTTTGTGTTGCTGGCTTTGGTAATTGTTTCTTTATCTGTTTGGCACATTATCGAAAAAGAACCTTTTCATAACTTTTTAGAGAATCCGTTACTTTTTATTTTTCCGCTTATCACATTTGTAGGTTTGTTTGGTTTGTTTAAAGTGAGAACTTTTAAGAAAGATGGAACAGGTTTTTTATTTTCAAGTATGTTCCTTGTTGGGGGATTTACTTCAACTACAGCTTCTATTTTTCCTGAAGTTTTACCGTCTACGAATAAAATCAGTCCTTCTTTAACAATTTACAATGTTGCCAATGGAGAGTATGCATTGTCTGTAGGAGTATATTGGTTTGTTGTTGCTTTGATTTTAGTAATAGGCTATTTTACCATCCAATACAAAGTTTTCAAAGGGAAGATGGATGATGTAGGTTATGGGCAACATTGATTTTGGATAGTTAAAAATGCAAAAGAGCCCATTTTAAATCGCATAAAATGGGCTCTTTTTATAATTAACTAGTTTGTAATTTTCAATAGGTAAAAGATTATTATTTAAACATAATTTCTTTAAAGATGATATAAATTCCCATCACTAAAACAAACCATCCAAAAATAGGTTTTAGTTTACTTCCATCAATTTTTTTAGAAAGAAGAACGCCAATAAACATTCCAATGAAAGCCATGGCTGAAATAGTTAATAAAAGAGCGTAATCAATAGGAGTGTTAAGGTATAAATCGCCTGCGAAACCTATGGCAGAGTTGATGAAAATAATCAACAAAGAAGTTCCTACAGCTTGTTTCATCGGTAAATTGGCAAAGAATAACAAAGCTGGAATAATTAAAAATCCTCCTCCTGCACCTAGAAAACCTGTTACAATTCCAACAAGAAATCCAATTAGGGCTAATTGCGGATAATTTGTTTTGTGTACTAAAACTTCTTTTTTGTTCTTTTTTATCATCGATATGGATGCGCTAATCATTAGAATCGCGAAAACAATCATGATTAATAAGTTTTTAGAAACCGCATAAGAAGCTATAGTGAAAAGTGTGTTGGCTATTTTTGGAAAGATAACTTCTCTTATGATTAAAATGGAAAAAATGGAAGGGATGGCAAAATAAAGAGCCGTTTTTAATTTTAAATTACCCAATCTATAGTGACTGAAACCGCCATATAAAGAGGTAGCACCAACGATAAATAGTGAATAACTAGTTGCTAATTCAGGATCGACTTTGAATAAGTAAACCAAAATAGGTATAGTAAGTATTGAACCACCGCCACCAATTAATCCTAATGATAGACCTATTATTATTGAAGCTAAATAACCGAAATATTCCATTTGTAATTTTTTTACAAAGGTTGGAAGTATTTAGACTAACCACAGTAACATTTGTCACACGGATCATTTTTTTTACATTAAGAGTTCGATTTGGTTTCGGTGTAAACGTAATAATCCTCTTTGTTCCATTTTTTTTAATAAACGAGAAACAACTTCTCTGGAAGTATTTAATTCAAGAGCTATTTCCTGATGAGATAAGTTGATTTCTTTACAACCACAAGCTTTTGCATGACGTTTTAGATAGAATTCCAAACGTTCGTCCATAGCTCTGAAAGCAATGTTATCTATTACTTCTAATACTTCTTCAAATCTTGTTCTGTAAGTGTAAATTACAAATTCGTACCAGGAACGGTGTGTCATCATCCATTTGTCCATTAAGGCTAATGGAATTGTAATAGCTTCAACATCTTCAACTACTTTTGCGGTAATTTGACTGCTTTGATTCTTCGTAGAACAGATCAACGAAATGGCACAGGCTTGTCCAGGTTGTAAATAATACATTAAAAATTCTTCTCCATCTTCACCTTCACGGTAGATTTTTAATTGTCCTTTGAGGATTAGTATGGTGCTTTTGATGTATTGTCCCGTTCGCATGATAACATCACCTGCTTTAAAAGTTTGAAAACTAGAGTTGGCTTCAATCTCCTTGATTAGCTCATTGGAAAAATTAGGAAAGGCTTTTTTTAATGTAATTATTTCTTCAGACATTTTGTAGGGTTTTAAAAAGTAAAAATCTTATTGATATGTCGGTTTTTGAGGTTAAAATATAAGACTTCGGTAAAAGTAGTTAAAATTTAGCGATAGTTATTGAATGTTTTGTTAAGAATATTGAGAATATAATTGAAAAGTTAAATTGTGGATATTGTATTTATAAGGATAAAATTGAGGTGGTTTTTAATAAAATTGTAGGGGATTCTACTTTTTGCTGAGTATTGTAGCTCCACTAAAACGTTTTCTTTAAAATATTTGCTAATTCAAATATTAGAGACTATATTTTTGCAAAAACATCGTAATTTTACAAAAAACACAACAGTATTATGAATTTAACACAAGAAGATTGGATTGCTCAACTCGAAGAAGATGGGAATGCAGTAATTTTAGACGTAAGAACAGAAGCCGAATGTGATGAAGGAATAATTCCTAATGCAATTAACATTGATATCCACCAAGGTCAGGGTTTTATTTCTGAAATAGAAAAATTAGATAAGAGTAAGAATTACTATATCTATTGTCGTTCAGGTGCTAGAAGTGCAAAGGCTTGCGAAATAATGAATGAATTAGGATTTGATAATACCTTCAATTTATTGGGTGGTATGTTAGAATGGGAAGGAGACGTGGTTTAATCCACTGATAAATTAATTAACTAACTAGAAAAACTACAAAATAGATGAATTCAATCCCAGAAGAATTTAAGATAAAAACATTATTACACCAAGATACCTATTTGGTTAACGGCGAATTAAAAAAATGGACAGGAAAAACTACTGAGGTTTATTCTACTATTTCTTCAACAGACGAATATGCACCTACTTTGTTAGGAAGTATTCCTTTTATGGGAGAAGCAGAAGCTAATGAAGTAGTGGAGTCTGCTAGCAAGGCTTTTAATAATGGTCAAGGTTTATGGCCTACAATGAAAGTTGCCGATCGTATTAAATGTATGGAAGATTTCGTGTCAAAAATGAAAACTACAAGGGAAGAAGTAGTTAAATTATTGATGTGGGAAATTGGAAAATCATTAGGTGATTCTCAGAAGGAATTCGACAGAACAGTAGATTATATCTACGATACTATTGAACATTACAAACAATTAGACAGAAGTAATGCTCATTTTACAAAAAGTCAGGGCGTAAATGCGATGATTCGTAGAGGTCCAATTGGAGTTGTGCTTTGTTTAGGACCTTACAATTATCCTTTAAATGAGACTTTCTCTTTATTGATTCCGGCTTTAATTATGGGTAATCCTGTAATTTTTAAACCGGCTAAAAATGGAGTGTTATTGATTTCACCTTTATTAGAAGCTTTCCAGTCAAGTTTTCCAAAAGGAGCAATTAACATTGTTTACGGAAGAGGTAGAGAGATTGCTTCTCCAATTATGAAATCCGGAAAAATTGATATTCTGGCATTAATAGGAAACAGTAAATCGGCAATTGCTTTACAAGATCAACATCCAAACAAAAACAGATTGCGTTTGGTTTTAGGATTAGAAGCTAAAAATCCAGCGATTATTTTACCGGATGCCGATTTAGATTTGGCTATTTCAGAATGTATTACCGGTACCTTATCTTTTAACGGACAGCGTTGTACTGCTTTAAAAGTTTTATATGTACATGAGTCTATTGCTGAGGAATTTAATAAGAGATTTTCAAAAGCAGTAGATGAATTGGTTTATGGTAATCCTTGGGATAAATCAGTTTCTTTGACTCCGCTACCAGAAGTAGAAAAACCAGCTTATATTCAAGGATTAATTGATGATGCAACGAGTAAAGGAGCTTCAATTATCAATGCTAAAGGTGGGCAAATTTCTGAAAATTATATTTTCCCTGCAGTTTTATTCCCAGTGAATAAAGAAATGCGTGTGTATCACGAAGAGCAATTTGGTCCAGTTGTGCCAATTATGACTTTCAAAGATATTCAGGAACCATTAAATGATATGGCTGAATCTAACTATGGTCAACAAGTAAGTTTGTTTGGTAAGGATAGTAAAACGTTAGCACCGCTTATTGATGCTTTAGTAAACTTGGTTTGTAGAGTAAACTTAAATAGTTCATGCCAACGTGGACCGGATGTGTATCCATTTACAGGACGTAAAGATTCTGCAGTAGGTACATTAAGTGTTTTTGACGCTTTACGCTCATTTTCTATTAGAACATTTGTGGCTTCTAAAGACAATGCTTATAATAACGAAATATTACAAGAATTATTGAATAGTAAAGAATCTAACTTTATTAATACCAATTACATCTTGTAATACTACACTAAAAACAAAAACTAAAAACGAAAAACCGTTCTGATTACTCTCGGAACGGTTTTTTTATTTTGTTTTAAAAACGATTGATTAAAGGTTTAAGGCGAAGTTGTTTAATAGTTTTGCATCGTATTTTTCTTTATCAAACATATATAAATAAGAACCCTTTCTGGAAGATTGCATATCTTTTTCATTTAATTTAACTAAGATATCTAAAGAGTTAATTTTGCTTATAAAATTTCTTTTATCTAATTCTTTGTCTAAGATAGCTTCATATAATTCCAGCAACTGACGCATCGTAAATTTTTCTGGTAAAAGTTCAAATCCAACAGGCTTAGTTGAGGTTCTATAACGTAACCTTCTCATGGCATGACTTACCATTTCATCATGATCAAAAATTAATTTAGGCATATTGGATATATTGAACCATTCAGCATGAAAATTTTTGATTAATTCAGTATTATGATTTTCAATGTTAATAAGTGCATAGTATGCAACTGAAATGGTGCGATCAACAGGGTCACGGTCAACTTCACTAAACGCATATAGTTGTTCCATGTAGATATTTTGTAATCCAGTGTAGTGATTCAGTACTCTTGTGGCAGCATCATTTAATGATTCTTCTTTTTTGAGGAATCCTCCCATTAATGACCATTTTCCTCTCTCAGGTTCGAAATCTCTTTTGATAAGAAGAATTTTTAATCCTTCATTATCAAAACCAAAAATGATACAATCGACTGAAAGTAAAACTTTGTCTTCGGAACTATAACTGTTTAGCATGTTAATTTTTAATTTGGGTGTAAATATACTTACTTCCGAAAAAGTATCATAATGAATTGGTGTTGAAGAAACACTTTTGTAGATTTTTTTTGAAGAATCTTTTGTGTTTTAGTAAAAATAAGGAAGATTTAGTTGTTGTTTGAAATAAAAATTAAATTTCCATACGAATTATCTAAACATTAAAAATAAATAGATGTCGGCTTTTTCACCAAGAGCATTTCGTAAAATAGAAAAGGCTTTGGTAATATGGGCTTCAACTGACTTTATAGATACATTTTTGTATTCGGCTATTTCAATATTAGTTAGACCTTCTTCTTTGCTTAATAAAAATATTTCCTTGCATTTAGGAGGGAGATTTTGAATTTCTTTTTTTACTGCTTTAATAATTCGCTCAAGAGAATGTTCGTCTTCTGTTTCTACAATTTCATTAAGGGCGTCAATATATTTCTTTTCAAGAGGATAAAAAGATCTTTGACTTCGGTATTGGTCTATAAATTCATTATAGACAGATTTATAAAGCAGATTAATAATTACAAAATCATCTTTTAAGTTTTCCCTTTTTTTCCAAATGCGCATAAATACATTTTGCACAATATCTTCAGATAAATTATGGTCATGAGTAAAGCTATAAGCATAAACACAAAGTTTATGGTGATAAGTATTTACTAAATAGGTGTAGGCTTGTGGGGCTCCTTTTTTTAGAGCATGAATAAGTTCTGTATTGTCAGAATAAGTAGCCATAATTAGGGTTATTGTAAATAAATAGCTTGATTTTTATGCAATGTAAAAAAAAATATAAAAAAAATACGAAAAAAGTTAGGGTGTTGTAAAAATGACTCGTATTAATAAAAAAGAACTGAAAATGATAAGTCCAAATATTGAAAATATAATAGTAAAGTTTTTAACTAAGCAAGCTACGGCTTCGGAGTTGACAGAGTTAGAAGATTGGATAGAAAATCCAGTTAATAAAAAGTTATTTGATGAGTACGTCAAAATTAATTATGTAATAGAATACAATATGAATGAGTTTGATTCACATAAATTAAGGTTGAAGTTAATGGAAGCATTCGATAAAGAAAGAAAAGCGCGAAAATTCAAAAAAATACGCAAAGTATTTTATTATTCTGCAGCAGCTATAATTTTAGGTATTGTAACAGCTACGTATTTATATCAATTAAACTTTTCGAATACTCCTGAGCCTAAAATAATTGTGAATAATGTTATTACGGCTGGAACGGATAAAGCAATACTTACGCTTGAAGATGGATCTTCGGTAGTTTTGGATAAGGAAAGAAAGTATGAAAAAGATAATGTGGTAAGTAATGGTAAAGAGTTAGTTTGTAAAAATGCTAATAAAAAGAAAACTGAAGTAGCCTATAATTATTTAACCATCCCAAGGGGGGGACAGTTTAAATTGAAATTATCTGATGGAACTGATGTTTGGTTGAATTCGGAAACGAAGTTAAAATTCCCTGTGGCTTTTGTAGAAGGTAATTTACGTGAAGTAGAATTGATTTATGGAGAAGCTTTTTTTGTGGTTTCGCCAAGTACGGAACATAAAGGAGCAAAGTTTAAAGTTAAAAATAAGGATCAAGAAGTGGAAGTTTTAGGAACGGAATTCAATATAAAAGCCTATCAAAATGAAGATAATATTTATACCACTTTAGTTGAAGGAAAAGTAACGGTAAGTAATTCAACAACTAAAAAATATTTAGAGCCGAATCAACAATCAGTTATCAATCCTAAAAAAGGCGATATAGAGATTAATCCAATTGAAGCTTATAATGAAATATTATGGACAAAAGGTATCTTTAGTTTTAAAGGTAAAAACTTAAAAGAAATTATGGATGTAATGTCTCGTTGGTATGATGTTGATGTGTTCTTTAAAAATACAGCATTAGAAAAAGTAAAATTTAATGGAGTACTAAGTAAAAATGATGATATAAAAGAAATTCTAACAATTATTAAAAAAACCAATTTTATAAATGACTATGAGATAAAAGAAAGAAAAATTACCATAAAATAAAAAAAGGGGAAGAAAGTAATACCTGGACAGTACGCTACTTTTTCCCCTAAGAAGATTATTAATTAACTAGTTAACCAATAAAAATCAAATATATGAAAATTGAATTTATTAACCATTTTTTCTTTTTAAAGAGAAAATTTTTGCTGACCAGTATGAAAGCTTTTATATTGTTTTTTTGTACGACTGCTTTTAGTTTTTCTACAAGTAAAGTTTTTACCCAGAACGTAAAAATTGTTGTAGATAAAAATAAAGTTGTGACTATTGATGAAATCTTTGATTTATTGAGAGTTCAAACAGATTATCTGTTTATTTATCAGGAAGATATGTTTAAGAATCTTCCTAAAGTAAAGTTGAAGAAAGGGACAATTAGCGCTAATAAATTATTGCAAGAAAGTCTTTCAGGAGAAGGTTTTAATTTTGAGCTTACAGACAATAATAAGATTATAATAACAAAGAATAAAGCAGAAATAAAACCACAACAGCAAATAAAAATCTCCGGTGTAATAAATAATGCAGAAGGAATGCCATTACCCGGGGTGAATATTTTGATTAAAGGAACTACTAAAGGAATTCAGTCTGATTTTGATGGAAGATTTTCAATTGATGTTCCAAGCTCAAATTCGGTTCTTGTATTTTCTTATATAGGATATGTAACTCAGGAAATCAATCTAGGAAATCAAACAAATATTACTGTTACACTTTTAGACGATTCAGCTAATTTAGAAGAAGTTGTAGTTGTAGGATATGGAATACAAAAGAAATCTGATTTAACAGGGTCTGTTGCTGTTGTAAACGTGGAAAGTGCTAAAAAGACGGTTACTTATGATGTTGCTAAAATGTTACAAGGTCAGGCACCTGGAGTAACAGTACAGTCTTCGGGTGAACCGGGAGGTTTTGTAAATATTAAAATTAGAGGAGTGAATTCTTTTAGTAATAACAATCCATTATTTGTCATTGATGGTGTGATTGTAGATGCTCCTTTTGATTTTGCACCAGGAGATATTGAGTCGATGCAAGTTTTAAAAGACGCGTCATCAGCAGCTATTTATGGTGTTCGTGGAGCCAATGGGGTAGTAATTATTACTACTAAAAAAGGAAAAGTAGGCGCCATGGAGGTTAAATATAAATCGCTTTATGGAGTTCAAAATGTAGCCAAAGAATGGTCGGTAACGGATAGAGTAGGCTATCAAAAAATTACTACAGCAGCCGAACTAAATGACGGTTTGTCTGTCGCTCCAGGTAATGATCCTACGAGTCCGTATTATATCAATAATGTAAATACTAATTGGCAAAAAGAAGCTTATCATACAGGTACGGTTCAAAATCATTCACTTACGTTTAATGGAGGAGCAGAATCTTTGGGATACAATATGAATGTAGATTATTTTAAGAATACTTCGTATTTAAATACACCACAAGATTATGAAAGATATTCAATGAATTTGAATTTACATGGAAAAAAAGGAAAATTCAAATATGGTTCTAAAATTGCCTATACAGAATCAGATAAAGAAAATTTTAATAGTTGGGTAGGGGAATCGGCTATTCAAGCTTTAGTTACAGCCATTCCCACAATGCCTGTATATGATAGCAATTGGAAAGGGGGATATGGAGGGACATACAGTGATACTCAAAAAGCAATTTCGCTTAATGTTATCGGATATAATAATTTAATTTCTAATACAGGAAAAAGAAACCATTTTATTGGTGACATCTGGGGAGAATTAGAAATTCTTAAAGGCTTGAAATACAAATTAGATGTTAGTTACGACAAATTACACTGGTTTGACCGAAAGTATACTCCGGAATTTGAACTGGGATGGTATTATAAAGTGCCAAGTGACAGAGCAACTCTTAATATTGCAACGGGAAATCAAGTAAAAACTTTTGTGAACAATATTCTAACTTATAGTATAAGTTTAGGAAATCACAAAATAGATGCTTTAATAGGTTCTATTGACGAAAGAAATGAACATTATAATCATTTTTCTTCAGGTGTAGGATTTGAAACCAGCGATATAAAAAAATTACAATTTGCGGATAACACTAATACTAATGAATACGAATATACTATTACCGGAAAATCGTATATCAGCAGATTGAATTATGGTTATGACGACCGTTATTTGCTTACAGCTAATTTTAGACAGGACAAAACTTCTTTATTTAGTCAAAAATACAATTCGGCTAATTTCTACTCTTTTTCAGCTGCTTGGAAATTAAGCAATGAAAAATTCATTCACTTACCGGAATGGGTTAGCAATGTGAAGTTACGAGGAGGATATGGAATTATTGGAAACAATACCATTCCGCAGTATTTCTTTGCTACTACGATGAACAGTTTTGCCAGCTACAATTTCAATAATGAATTAGCTCCTGGTGCTACAGTTGTGAACGCCTTAGACCCAAATGTACATTGGGAAGAAACTAAAACAACTAATGTGGCTCTTGAATTAGGAATGTTTGATAATGATTTACAATTTACAGCAGAGTATTTTCTTAAAAAATCAAATGATTTATTGATCAGAGTTCCTTTGCCTTTTTCTTCAGGAGCATTTCCGGCCGATATTACTACAAACGCTGGAGCTGTAGAAAACAGAGGGGTTGAATTCTCGTTGATGTATAATAATAACAAAAATGAATTCAAGTACAGCATTGCAGCTAATATAGGTACTTTAAAAAACAAAGTAACGCAAATTGGTTTTTCTGAAAGTGGAAATCCTATACCAGGTCTTGCATCTATGACACAAGTAGGAAGATCTATAGGTGAAATTTATGCCTATGAAACAGATGGGATTTTTCAATCTCAGGAAGAAATCAATGCGGCACCTTCACAAACGAATGTTCAGGTAGGCGACATAAAATTCAAAGATCAATTAACAGTTGATACTGATAATGATGGTGTCTTGGATGCAGCCGATGGGGTTATCAATGATAAAGATCGTGTGTTTCAGGGGGTAACAATACCTAAATACAATTATGGTATCAATCTTAGTGCTTCTTATAAAAACTGGAATGCTACTATGTTCTGGCAAGGAAGCGGAGGGAATAAAGTGTTCAATGGTTTGTATCGTGATTTAATGGTAGGTAAATATGGAAACCATCATACGGATATGCTAAATTATTGGACTCCAACAAATACCAATACCAATGTACCAAGGCCATCTATACAGGATGGTAATGGAAACAGCCGTGATTCGAATCGTTTTATAGAAAGTGGAGATTATATAAAATTACAAACAGCCGAGATTAGTTATAATATTCCAGTTGGTAAAACTAGTTTTATTAAAAACGCAAGAGTTTATGCTAATGGACAAAACTTATGGATTATATCTAAATACAGAGGCTATGACCCTGATTTCATTAGTGATGGATTATTTTCAAGAGGATATGATGGAGGTTCTTTTCCTAATCCAAGAACCATCTCTTTAGGTGTTGAAGTGAATTTTTAAAACCAAGAAATCAATTTAAAAACAAATCAAGATGAAACATAAAATATATAATTATTTAGCTGGTTTCTTTTCGCTGGCAATAATAACAACAAGCTGTGTTAATGATGAAGATTTAATTCAGGTTGACCCTAATAATAATGCGGTAGATTCTTTTTGGAAAACCGATTCAGATGCTTTAAAGGGAGTAAATGCAGCCTATGGAAGCTTATTGACAGATGGAACTTATATGCGTAGTACTCCTTTACTGTTAGATTTGAAAGGTGATGATGCTCGTAGCAACAGTCCTTGGCCAGCTATGGCAAATGTTGGGAAATTTAATTCTAATGTTAGTGATGCAGCAATTTACGGCTGGGCTTATGAAACTTACTATCAGGGTGTTTTTAGAGCAAATCAGGTTTTGGCCAATGTACCCTCTATTGATTTTACTGATGAAGCACTTAAAAACAGAATTTTAGGTCAGGCTTATTTTTTAAGAGGATTGTACTTGTTTCACGCAGTGAATATGTTTAAAAATGTACCGGTTCCAACACAACTGGCTGCAATTTATCCTCAAAAAACAGAAGCAGAAGGCTGGGCTCAGGTTATTGCCGATTTTAAAATGGCTGCCGAATTGTTACCAAAGTCCTATACTGAGGTTTCAGGTTTGGATGCAGGAGAGAAAGGTCGCGCAACTAAAGGTGCTGCATTGGGATACTTAGGAAAAGCCTATTTGTTTACCAAAGATTTTACAAATGCCAGAGATACTTTTAAAGAAGTTATTGATTTAGGAGTTTATTCATTAGTGTCTAATTACCGTGATAATTTTACGGAAACCAATGAAAACAACTCCGAGTCTTTGTTTGAAGTACAATTCAGCAGAGAAGCTGGAGGTGTTGACTTAGGATGGGGTGGTGCTCCTGCTTCTGGTTGGGGAAAAACTTCTGCCAGAGCAATTACTTATGGTCCTAGAGATTTTGGATTTACGGATGTTCAGCCAACCAGAGCTTTATTTGACGAATTTCATCAGGAATTAACACTTTCCGGAGCGATAGATCCACGTTTAGATGCTACCATGTTCTATAACAAGCCAGGCGGAATGCAATTGTACGGGCAAGATTTTGCTACTAAATATGCTTCAAATTCTGCTGATTTGAATGACTTGTTTTGCAGGAAATATCAAAATTCAGACGGTCAAAGAGCAGACGAATTCGACTGGAGATCCGGAATTAACGAACGTTTATTGCGTTATGCTGATATTTTGTTAATGTATGCGGAATGTTTAAATGAAACAGGAAATACAGCAGGAGCTTATACTTATATTCAAATGGTTAGGAACCGTGTTGGTTTACCAGATTTAAGTATTGTAAAACCTAATTTGACTAAGGAACAAATGAGAGAGCAAATTGGTCATGAAAGATTTTTAGAATTCCCTCTTGAAGGTCACCGTTTCGATGATATTCGTCGTTGGGGATGGTTACAAGACCCTGCAAAATTAACTTGGTTAAAATCCAGAGATCCTGAATTTAATAGTTATGCTCCCGGAAGAGAGTTTTTCCCAATTCCACAACTTGAAAGAGATAATAATCCCGGTACGGTTCAAAACGATAGTTATTAGTTTTTTTATAGTTAGTTTTTAATATGACACCATAATGGTCTACTGTTTAGAAGTTTACTATTATGGTGTTATAATCTAATTTGAAGTAAGGAAAGTGAGATTAAAATTGAAATTTGTTCAACAATAGAAGATTTTTTTTTGAAGAATTCTGAACAATGATTAGATGATAATGATTGAAGGAAATATAATTAATGAAGGTATGAAAAAATTAAATAAAATTGTAAGATTCAAAATTTACCCAGCTATTATTCTGATTTTTGGATTGTTAGTAACAGCATGTTCTAGTGGAGATGATACTTCAACTCCAGACCCAGTGGACCCACCTATAGTTGTTGTTCCGCCAACATTTAAAGGACCTACTTATAAAGATAATTATTCTTCAATTGCTTCATGGAGTACAAGATCACAATGGAATCTGGCTAATGTTCATGATCCTTCTGTAGAAAAATCTGGGGAGTATTACTATATGTATCAAACGGATGCATCTTATGGAAATGCTCATGAAGGTCATGGACATTTTTTTTATAGACGTTCTAAGGACTTGGTAAACTGGGAATTCATGGGGTCAACCATGACAACTGCACCAGCTTGGGTAAAAGATTCTTTGAATAATAAAAGAGCAAGAATGAATCCTGCTTTGCCACCAATAACTAATCCAAGATATGGATATTGGGCACCATTTGTTCGTAAGGTAGGTAGTAAATATCGTATGTATTACAGTATAGTTGTTGATGAACCAATTACAGGAAATAGTTTTGATACTTCTTGGTCAGAAAGAGCTTTTATTGGTTTGGCTGAGACAGATGATTTGGGGTCTAATGTTTGGACTGATAAAGGGATGGTAGTTTGTTCAGAACCGGATGGACTAAAACCATATTCGTATACAGGAGTTAGAAATTGGGAAAATGCATACTTTAAGTACAATGCCATAGATCCTAGTTTTATTGAAACACCAGAAGGTGAGCAATATTTGATTTATGGATCATGGCACTCTGGAATTGTTGCGGTAAAATTAGATCCGGCAACAGGAAAACCTTATCAATTAAAAACATTAGCTGATTATGGTACACTAATAGCTACTCGTAACGCATCAAGTCGTTGGCAGGCTTCTGAAGGTCCGGAGATTATTTTTAATCCGGATACCCAATATTATTATTTGTTTATGGCCTATGATGAATTATCAGTAGCTTATAATACCAGAGTGGCACGTTCCAGAAATGTAACGGGACCTTATTATGGCATAAATGGTGCTAATATTACCAATGGAGCCGATTGCTGGCCAATGCTTACACATCCTTATGGATTTAATAATCATACTGGGTGGGTAGGGATTTCGCACTGTGCCATTTTTCAAAATCCTGATACCAAACAATGGTATTATTCATCGCAAGGGCGTTTACCTGAAAATGTTCCTGGAATTAATGTATCCAATGCTATTATGATGGGACATGTGAGAGCCATCAAATGGACAGATGATGGTTGGCCGGTAATTGATCCTGAACGTTATGCTGCAGTTCCTGAAACAACTATTTCAGAAGGCTCTTTTGTAGGTACTTGGGAACAAATTACTATGAATTATCAATTCAAGACAATTCAAAAATCACTAACGATTTATTTAACTGCTGATAAAAAAGTGAGTGGATCCCTTACAGGGACCTGGTCCTATGATAGTGTCAATAAAACGCTGGATGTAAATGGTGTGAAATGCAAAGTTAGTGATGCTTGGGACTGGGAATCTTCTATACGAAAAGTTACAATAACCTATTCAGGATTAACATCATCAGGCATACCTGTTTGGGGAAAGAAAATTAATTAAACTAGATAAACATCTTTGGAAAATATTTAAAAATGATATTTGTCATATCTAATAATCGACCAAATAGTACTCTGTTTTGAGTTTATATTTTGTTGATGTCTAAAAAAGTGATGTTTATTTTGATAGATTCCTTTTTTCATTTGTTTTTGTCTTTTTATTTTAAGTATATTTACAAATGTTAAAAACACACTTATAACCAATCAAAAATGTATTAAGGATGAAAAAAAATCTGTTCTTATTGTTGACTTTTACTTTTTGTAGTCAACTTATTTTTTCACAAAAAGAAGCTACAATTATTTCAGTTAAAAAAGCTGATAAACCTATCACAATTAACAAAAATATCTATGGACATTTTGCAGAACATTTAGGAAGATGTATCTATGGAGGTTTTTATGTGGGAGATACTTCTAAAATTCCAAATACAAACGGAGTAAGAAATGATATTATTGAAGCTCTAAAAGAGTTGAAAATTCCAAATTTAAGATGGCCGGGAGGTTGTTTTGCAGATACGTATCACTGGAAAGATGGAATTGGACCTAAAGATAAAAGACCTACAATTGTAAATACTTGGTGGGGAGGAACAACAGAAGATAATAGTTTCGGAACCCATGATTTTTTAAATTTATGTGAGGTATTAGGTGCTGAGCCATATTTAGCTGGTAACGTAGGAAGTGGAACGGTTCAGGAATTAGCTGATTGGGTTCAGTATGTGAACTTTGGCGGAAAAAGTCCAATGAGTGATTTACGTAAAGCAAATGGTAGAAATGAACCTTGGAAAGTTAAATTTTGGGGTGTTGGTAATGAAGCTTGGGGATGTGGAGGAAATATGACAGCTGAATATTATGCGGGTGAATATCGTAAATATGCTACTTTTATGTCTGATTGGGAAAATACAGGAGGTTTAACTCGTATTGCCTCAGGAGCAAGTGGTGATGATTACAATTGGACAGAAGTTTTAATGAAAAATATTCCATTGAATATGTTAGGTGCTGTTGGTGTTCACCATTATGCTGTAATTAATTGGAATAAAAAGGGAGACGCGGTAGATTATTCTGAAGAACAATATTTCCAAACCATGAAGTCAGCTTTAAAAATGGAGGAATTGGTGACTAAACATGCTGCGATTATGGATAAGTACGACCCTCAGAAAAAAATAACGATGGCAGTTGACGAATGGGGGGGATGGTATGAAGTTGAAAAAGGTTCAAATCCAGGATTTTTGTATCAACAAAATACTATGAGGGATGCTGTTTTAGCTGGCTCAACATTGAATATTTTTAATAATCATGCTGATAGAGTTCGTATGGCTAATTTAGCGCAATGTGTAAATGTATTGCAAGCAGTTATTTTGACTGATAAAGCTAAAATGATTAAAACACCAACTTACCATGTCATGAAAATGTATCGTGTACATCAGGATGCCGAATTAATTCCGGTAGATTTTAAATCTCCTGATTATACTTTAGAGGGTAAAACTTTACCAGCTGTTTCTGTTTCTGCTTCAAAAGACAAAACCGGATTGGTTCATATTTCTTTGGTTAATATTGATGCTAAAAAAGAAAATAAAATTGAAATTAATTTGGCCGATCTTGGTTTAAAAAATGTTACAGGAACTATTTTATCTTCTAAAAAACTTCAAGATTACAATTCATTTGAAAAACCAAATACAATTGAACCTAAAGAATTTAAGGGAATAAAAAATACCAAAGGAAAAATAGAAATTACTATTCCAGCATTTTCGGTAGTAACGTTAGAAGGAAAGTAAAATATTCGAAATGAAAATTACCCCAATACTATATAGTATAAGTATTTTAACAGCAGTTGTTTCTTGTAAAACAGCTGCTGTAAAAGATATGACATCTATCCCAAATAATCAGCAAGTGACGAAAATGAATAATCCAATTATAACGGATAAATATACTGCTGACCCTGCTGCTTTGGTGTATAAAGACAAAGTGTATTTGTATACCGGACATGATGTTCCGGAAAAAGGAGTAAACACTTATCGAATGAACGATTGGTTGGTGTATTCATCTTCAGATATGGTACATTGGCAGGAACATCCGGTGCCTTTAAAAACTTCTGATTTTGCTTGGGCAAAAGGAGATGCCTGGGCTGGACAGGTGATTGAAAGAAATGGGAAATTTTATTGGTATGTAGCCATTACTCATGGAACAATTCATGGGAAATCTATTGGTATAGCAGTTTCTGATAGTCCAACAGGTCCTTTTAAAGATGCTTTAGGGAAAGCATTAATCACTAATGATATGACCACTAAAACCAATATTAGTTGGGATGATATTGATCCTTCGGTTATTATTGATGATGATGGGCAGGCCTATCTGTTTTGGGGGAATACTGTGTGTAATTATGTGAAATTAAAAGAAAACATGATAGAAATGGATGGTCCAATGATGACTATCGATTTGCCAAATTTCACCGAAGCACCTTGGATTCATAAACGCAAAGGTTGGTATTATCTATCATATGCTTATCAATTTCCAGAGAAAATTGCCTATGCAATGAGTAAATCAATCAAAGGTCCTTGGGAATACAAAGGCATTTTGAATGAAGTGGCCGGAAATTCTAATACGAATCATCAGGCAATAATTGATTTTAAAGGCAAGTCTTATTTTATTTACCATAATGGAGTTATTCCTACCGAAGGAGGAAGTTTCAGACGTTCAGTTTGTGTTGACCGTTTGTATTACAATCCGGATGGAACAATGAAACGAGTAGTGATGACCTCGGAAGGAATTCAGGAATAATTAATGAATTTTTTTAAAATGAAATACTGCTGGATTTTGATATTGTTTTTGGGATATTTTGTGTCTAATGCGCAAAGTATATCGGTGCACGATCCAGTAATGATTAAGGAAAAAGATACTTATTATTTGTTTTGTACAGGTAGAGGTATAAAAAATTATAGTTCTAAAGATTTAAAGAATTGGACCGTATTGCCTTCTGTTTTTACAAAAAAACCGGTTTGGACAGATAAAGTAGTTCCCAATTTTGAAAATCATATTTGGGCACCTGATATCTCATTTCATAACAATCAGTATTATTTGTATTACTCGGTTTCTGCTTTTGGCAAAAATACTTCCGCAATTGGAGTAGCAACCAATGTTACTTTAAGTCCGGAAGACAAGAACTATCAATGGATAGATCACGGAATTGTTATAGAATCGCATGCAAACAGAGATGAATGGAACGCTATTGATCCTAATTTGATAATCGATGAAAATAATACAGCTTGGTTGTCATTTGGTTCTTTTTGGGACGGAATCAAGTTAGTTAAATTAAATCCTGATTTATTGTCAATAGCCGAGCCACAGGAATGGTATTCGATTGCTAAACGAAAAAATACAGCTTTATCAGTAGGTACAGCTGCAATCGAAGCGCCATTTATATTTAATAAAAACGGCTTTTATTATTTGTTTACTTCCTGGGATTTGTGTTGTAAAGGCAAAGAAAGTACTTATAAAATTGTAGTGGGGAGATCTAAAAATGTATCAGGGCCTTATCTTGATAAAGAAGGTAATCTGTTAAGTCAAGGTGGTGGTACAATTTTAGTAAAAGGAAATCAAGATTTTTTTGGTGTAGGTCATAATAGTGCTTATACTTTTGAAGAGAAGGATTATTTAGTATATCACGGCTATGATGCTAAACAAAATGGGAGATCTGTTTTAATCATAAAAGAATTAAAATGGGATTCGGATTTATGGCCACTTGTCTCAGAATAATTTTTTTGTTGAGAGACAACTTGAAAGGCATAAAACCTAACTAAAAATATATAAAAAATGAAATTAAATCGAATGACTAAAAGTGCTTTTTGTGGGCTTCTTTTAAGTGGTTTTTTGGCTAATGCCCAAAAAACAAATATAGAGGTTGATTTAACCAAGTCAATCGCTAAAATCCAACCAACCATGTATGGGGTCTTTTTTGAAGATATCAATTTTGCAGCCGATGGAGGATTGTATGCAGAAATGGTTAAGAATAGAACTTTTGGTTTTGACGCACCTTTGATGGGATGGTTACAACCCAACAGTAATGTACATTCTATGAATCTAGATTCGGGTATTGCAACACCTATGCATACTTCTGAAAATAAAAATAATCCAGATTTTTGTAGAATTATCATCAATAACGATAAAGGATACCAAATCATTAATGAAGGTTTCAGAGGGATGGGAATTAAGAAAGATGCGAAATATAATCTTACTTTGAAAGCTTCAAATCATAACAATGCAATTAAAAAGATTATTATTCAATTTATTGATGCTAATAAAAAAGTTTTAGGCGAAACTACTATTCTTCCTTCATCTACAACTTGGAAAGATTATTCAACACAATTAGTAGCAACAGCAACTGAGGCTAAAGCCCAATTGAAAATCACTTTTGAAGGAACAGGGACTATCGACTTAGATATGATTTCTTTATTTCCAGAGGAAACTTGGAAAAACAGAAAAAATGGATTACGTAAGGATATTGTTCAATTATTAGATGGTTTAAAACCTGGATTTATTCGTTTTCCAGGAGGATGTATCGTTGAAGGAAAAACACTTGAAAACAGATACCAATGGAAAAAAACAGTTGGTCCAGTTGAGGATAGAGAAACGATGATTAACAGATGGAATGTGGAATTTAAACATAAACTAGCTCCAGATTATTTTCAGTCTTTTGGTTTAGGTTTTTTTGAATATTTCCAACTATCAGAAGATCTAGGTGCAGAGCCACTACCAATTTTAAGTTGTGGAATTGCATGTCAATACAATACAGGGGAGTTAGTGCCAATGGCTGAATTGGATCCTTATGTTCAAGATGCACTTGATTTAATTGAGTTTGCCAATGGAGATGTATCTACAAAATGGGGAAAATTACGTGCCGATATGGGACATGCAAAACCTTTTAACCTTAAATTTATTGGAGTGGGTAATGAACAATGGGGACCACAATATATTGAGAGATATAAAGTTTTTGCAACAGCTATAAAATCTAAGTATCCAAATATTACGATCGTTTCTGGTTCTGGACCTTCGCCTGATGGTGTGTTTTTCGATTATGGTTGGGACGAATTAAAAAAATTGAAGGCTGATATAGTAGATGAGCATTATTATAAAAACCCAGAATGGTTTAAAGCAAATGCTGCTCGTTATGATAATTATGATAGAAAAGGGCCTAAAATTTTCGCTGGTGAATATGCAGCACATCCTAATGGAGTTGAGGATGGTTTGAAAGAGAATAACTGGTTGGCTGCACTATCTGAATCAGCGTTTATGACAGGATTAGAGCGTAATGCAGATGTTGTACATTTGACATCTTATGCGCCTTTAATGGCTCATGTTGATGCTTTTCAATGGGCACCTGATATGATTTGGTTTGATAATTTATCAGCTTATGGTACTGCAAATTATTATGTTCAAAAGATGTATTCGAACAACAGAGGAACAGATGTTCTTTCCATTACTAAAGATGGAAAAGCGATAACAGGACAAAATGATTTGTATGCCACTGCTGCAAAGGATGTTGTTAAAAAGGAGTTGATCTTGAAATTAGTAAACACCTCTGCAAAAGCACAGAATCTTTCAATTAATTTATCAGGAAAAACAGTTGACTCAAAAGGGAAAATGGTTCTTTTAACTACAACTAATTTGGAAGAATACAATACCTTGGCTGAACCAACTAAAATAAGTCCAGTTGAAAAAGAATTCAAAATGAGTGGTAAAAAGGCAGCCTTAACTATGCCTGCTAATTCATTCATCGTGTTGAAATTAAAAATGAAATAGTCGAAATTTTAATGTTAATTTTTATTGAAGTAAATTTTTAACTAAAATTATTGAAAATTTAATAAAAAACATTAAGTGTGAGTGATACACTTAATGTTTTTTTATTATATATTTGTCCCTGTATTTTAAAAAACGAAGATGAAAAATTATGTAATAGGTCTAGATTACGGATCGGATTCAGTTCGTGCCGTATTAATTGATACCGAAAATGGGCAAGAATTAGCCTCTGAAGTTTGTCATTATAAAAGATGGAAAAACAATGAATATTGTAATCCGTCTATTAATCAATTTCGTCAACATCCTTTAGATCATATCGAAGGATTGGAGTTAACAATTAAATCGGTTGTTGCTCAGGCAAATGTTGCACCATCTGATATTAAAAGTATTTGTATTGATACAACAGGTTCTTCTCCAATTCCTGTTACGGCTGATGGTACTCCGTTGTCTTTAACTAAAGAATTTGAGCACAATCCAAATGCTATGATGATTTTGTGGAAAGATCACACTGCTATCAACGAAGCGAATGAAATTAATGAATTAGCGGTTTCTTGGGGTGGTGAAGATTTTACTAAATATGAAGGAGGGATTTATTCTTCTGAATGGTTTTGGGCAAAAATTTTGCACATTATCCGTGAAGACGAAGCGGTAAAAAATGCAGCGCATTCCTGGATGGAGCACTGCGATTACATGACTTTTTTATTGATCGATGATCAAGATTTAGCAACATTTAAAAGAAGCCGTTGTGCAGCTGGTCACAAAGCAATGTGGCATGAAGACTGGAACGGTTTACCTCCGGAAGAATTCCTGACTAAATTAGATCCTTATTTAGCTCAATTAAGAGGTAAATTGTATAATGAAACTTATACGTCGGATTTAGTTGCTGGAAAATTAAACCAAGAGTGGGCAACTCGTTTAGGGTTAACTACTGATACTATTATTGCTGTTGGAACTTTTGATGCACATTCAGGTGCAGTAGGTGCTAAAATTGATGAGCATGCTTTAGTTCGTGTAATGGGAACTTCAACGTGTGATATTATTGTGGCTTCAGAAGAGGCTGTTGGTAATAAAACAGTAAAAGGAATTTGCGGGCAAGTAGATGGTTCTGTAATTCCTGGATATATTGGTTTAGAAGCGGGACAATCTGCTTTTGGAGATGTTTTAGCTTGGTTCAAAGATACTTTGTCTTGGCCATTGAATAATTTAGTTTATACTTCGGATGTTTTATCTGATGAGCAAAAAGCAAAGTTAAAAGAAGAAGTAGAGTCTAATTTCATTAAGACTTTAACGGAACAAGCAGAAGCTATTCCGTTGTCAGAAAGTATTCCAACTGCTTTAGACTGGGTTAACGGACGTAGAACTCCGGATGCTAATCAAGGTTTAAAAAGTGCGATGACTAATTTGTCATTAGGAACGAAAGCACCACATATTTTCAAAGCTTTAATCAATGCAATCTGTTTTGGTTCTAAGAAAATTGTGGATCGTTTTGAAGAAGAAGGTGTTCGAATTGATTCTGTAATCGGTATTGGTGGTGTGGCAAGAAAATCTCCTTTTATCATGCAAACTTTGGCTAATGTATTGAATAAGCCAATTAAAGTTTGTGCTTCAGACCAAGCACCTGCATTAGGAGCTGCTATCTACGCTGCTGTTGCTGCCGGAATTTATCCAAATGTAATCGAAGCCGCTAAAAAAATGGGAAGTGATTTTGAAAGCGAGTATTTCCCACAAGCAGATCAAATTGAAAAATACCAGGAATTGATGGATTCGTATTCTGAGT
>JALRGZ010000164.1 GCA_023253295.1 Flavobacterium sp. | reverse complement strand
TCAAAGGAATTTCATTTTCGATTGTCCAGCAAACAGAATTTTTTATTGTTAATTGTAATCGATTTCATTTTAAATATTTATAGTTATTAATACTCTTTTTTTTAAGCACTATATTTTAGTACCTTTTGTAGTGAGATTGCTTCGTTCTTCGCAATGACTACATGATAAATTTTCCACTGATGGAATTGTTGTTTTGTACCATGTGCATTACTTCTGCAAAAAGTGGAGCGCAGCTTACTACTCTTATTTTTTTAGATTCTTTCTTTAATGGGATAGAATCGGTAACGATTAACTCGCTTAGTTTTGATTCTTCAATTCTTTCGTAGGCTTTTCCAGATAAAATAGGATGTGTACAGATAGCTCTAACGCTTAGGGCTCCTCTTTCCATCATCAAATCGGCAGCTTTAGCTAAAGTACCTCCGGTATCAATCATATCGTCGACTAAGATAACGTTGCGACCTTTTACTTCACCAATTAATTCCATGGTGTCAATAACGTTAGCTTGTTTTCTTTGTTTGTAGCAAATTACTACGTCTGATTCTAAGAATTTAGAATAAGCGTATGCTCTTTTAGAACCTCCCATGTCAGGTGAAGCAATAGTTAAATTGTCTAACTTAAGGCTTTCTACATAAGGTAAGAAAATAGTAGAAGCAAAAAGGTGATCTACCGGTTTTTCAAAGAATCCCTGGATTTGGTCAGCGTGTAAATCCATAGTCATGATTCTTGTTGCTCCTGCTGCTTCGAGCATTTTTGCAATTAATTTTGCTCCAATTGGAACTCTTGGTTTGTCTTTTCTGTCTTGTCTTGCCCAACCAAAGTAAGGCATAACAGCAGTGATGTGTCTTGCTGATGCACGTTTAGCGGCATCAATCATTAATAATAACTCCATTAAATTGTCTGCATTCGGGAATGTAGAACAAATAAGAAAAACGCGCAAACCTCTAATCGATTCTTCGAAAGATGGTTGGAATTCGCCGTCACTGTAGTGAGACATAGATACTTTGCCTAGTGGAATTCCGTATGCTTCGGAAATTTTTTCAGCTAGATAGACACTTTGTGAACAAGCAAAAATTTTAGCTTCCGGTTCTTTGTGTGACATTTAATTTGTTGTTTTGGAGTGAGTTAGTATATGCTGTTTTAACGAGCTGCAAATTTAGAAAATTAATTTGACTGTGAAAGTAAAATTTTCAGAAATTTTATTAGAAACTTTAATAAAATTTTTTACATTTGCACCGTCTTAAATGATAAGGATTTAATCGCTGATTAGTTTTCTTATTTACCATAAGAATAATTGAGTTATTCTTAGGCTATGCCCAGGTGGCGGAATTGGTAGACGCGCTGGTCTCAAACACCAGTTCTTAGGAGTACCGGTTCGATCCCGGTCCTGGGTACAAAGCCTCTTCGAAAGAAGAGGCTTTTTTTGTTTTCTATACTTTTTATTTTTATATTTTTGATTGAAAAGAATGAATCTTTTTCATTGTTTATTATTATTTTACCTGCTTATTTCTTGCTTTAAATCCTGTAAATAACTCTAATTATAGCTGATTTTAGGTGGTTTTTATCGAAATACCCCTTCTAATATGCGGTAATACCCCTCTTGCTTTTTGTGTGCTTATCTAAATTTGTAAATAAGAAATTAAGTTTTTAAGGTTGTCAAATTTAAATCCGTTACAAAAGAGAATTGAATGAAAAAAATTGTATTAGTATTTGCTTTATTATTAAGTCTGCAAAATTTTGCACAGGCTAACGAATGGGAAAACCCTCAACTTTTAGATCGAGGAAAGGAAAAGGGAAGAAGTTCTTTTTTTCTATTCAGTAATGAAGCAGAGTTGAAAAGTAATAATCCTCAAAAATCTACTTTTTATCAAAGTTTAAATGGCGATTGGAAATTTAATATTGTTAAAAATCCTTCACAAAGACCAATTGATTTTTATACTACTAGTTTAGATGATTCCAATTGGAAAAGCATTCAGGTACCTTCTAACTGGGAAATTCAAGGTTTCGATATTCCTATTTATACGAATATAACGTATCCGTTTCCTAAAAATCCTCCATTTATAGGTGGTGATTATAACCCTGTGGGAAGTTACAGACGAACTTTTACTGTTTCAGATTCATGGAATGATAAAGAGATTATTCTTCATTTTGCTTCTATTTCGGGGTATGCTCGTGTTTTCTTGAATGGAAAAGAAGTTGGAATGACTAAGGCTTCAAAAAGTCCCGCTGAGTTTAATATTACTTCTTTCTTGAAAAAAGGCGATAATTTACTTGCGGTTCAAGTGTTTCGTTGGCATGATGGGAGTTATTTAGAAGATCAGGATTTCTGGCGATTAAGTGGTATCGAGAGAGATGTTTATTTACAAGCAATGCCTAAAACTTCAATTTGGGATTTCTTTGTAAAAAGTGATTTAGATAGTCAGTATAAAAATGGTATTTTTAATTTGGATGTTACTTTAAAAACTTTCGAGAATAATAAGATTAAAAACCCTTCTGTTAAAGTTGAATTATCTGATAATAAAGGTGTTGTTGTTTATTCAGAAGTTAAAAAAGTAGCTTCTAATCAATCAAAAATTAGTTTTTCTAAAACAATCCAAAATGTAAAACAGTGGAATGCTGAAAAACCAAATTTGTATGCTTATACAATTTCTTTAGTAGATACCAAGGGTAGTACGATAGAAATTGTTTCTAAGAAAACGGGATTTAGAAAAGTTGAGATTAAAGATTCACAATTGTTAGTTAATGGTAAATCTGTTTTGGTAAAAGGAGTGAATATTCATGAACATAGTGATACCAAAGGACATGTGCCAGATGTTGACTTAATGATTAAAGATTTGCAGTTAATGAAGGAACATAACATTAATGCAATAAGAATGTCTCATTATCCACATGATACTCGTTTTTATGATTTATGTGATGAATATGGTTTTTATGTGGTTGATGAAGCTAATATTGAGACTCATGCAATGGGAGCCGAATGGCAAGGTGGGTTTGATAAATCAAAACATCCAGCTTATTTGCCGGAATGGGCACCAGCACACTTGGATCGAATTAAAAGAATGTTTGCTATTGATAAAAATCATCCATCAATAATCATTTGGTCTTTGGGGAATGAATGTGGTAATGGACCTGTTTTTTATGAAGCTTATGATTGGTTAAAACAAAATGATGCTACTCGCATGGTTCAATTTGAACAAGCGGGTGAGAATAGGAATACTGATATTGTGTGTCCTATGTATCCAGGAATAAAAAGCATGAAAGAGTATGCAAGTGCCAATAAAAAACGTCCTTATATCATGTGTGAATACTCACATGCTATGGGGAATAGTAATGGTAATTTTCAAGAATATTGGGATATTATCAATAGTAGTAAGCATATGCAGGGAGGTTTTATTTGGGATTGGGTGGATCAAGGTTTGAAAACAAAAAATGAAAAAGGAATTACTTTTTGGGCTTATGGAGGTGATTTAGGTGGAGCAAAATTGCAAAACGATGAGAATTTTTGTGC
>JALRGZ010000159.1 GCA_023253295.1 Flavobacterium sp. | reverse complement strand
TTTTCTACTAATCTTTAATTGTGTTGATTTCATGGCAATTAAAGCAGTAGATGGATTATTACCTAGACATAAAACAAAAAGTTGAGTCCTTTATAATTCCACCCACTTATTTCAGAAAAAACGATTATTCAATAGTTGAACAAAAGAAAACTATTGAAACTACTGTTGCTACACCAACTTCTGTTATTACCGAAACTGTTCCTACAAATAACAGTTCTACTGTAACTGAAGCACCAAAAAAAGTTGAGGTTGAAACAACCGGACCTAAATTCTCAGCCTTATCTTTATCAAGTATTCGTGCAAAAAAAGAATTGGAACAAAACAAGAAAGTTGTCATTAGGGAAACTGTTGATTTACCAACCGAACCTTTTACCGAAACCGAAATGTTGCTGCAGTGGACTAATTACGCTAAACGTTTAGGAGACAAAGGTTCTAAAATTATGGAATCCTTATTACTTATAAATGATCCTGTTTTAAACGGAACAACAATAAGTATCGAGTTACCCAATGAAGGCTCTAAATTGGATTTTGAGAAAGAGATGAATGGTCTTTTAGGACATTTAAGAGGACATCTTCACAATCACAACATCAAAATTGATATCATTGTAAACGAAAATGTCACTATAAAAAGAGCTCTAAACGATCAGGATAAATACAACCGTTTACATGAGATTAATCCAAATATAGATTTACTAAGAACCACTTTTGGATTAGACTTAAACGCCTAATTATTTTTTATCCGAGTTTAAAATTTTCTTTTCTATTCGGGTATCCGGAACCAACCACATTAACGCCACTATTAAATAAATTGCCAGCGGAATCCATTGATTGAAAAATGAAATTACAATAGCTACTAAGTACAAAACCTGCGATAATTTTCCCTTTGCATCCTTACCAACAGCTTGAGCCAGAAAAGACTTTTCGCCATCCAGACATATAATGGTTGTTTGCAAAAGTACAAATGCCACTCCACACATTAAAAGCATAATACCATAAACTGTCACAGTAGCTTTTGCAAAATTATGTTCACCCATCCAGGCTGTTGTAGCCGGAACTAAAGAAAGCCAAAAGAGCAAATGAAGATTAGCCCATAAGACCTTTCCATTCACTTTTGTAGCACCATGTAATAGATGATGATGATTATTCCAATAAATACCTACATAAATAAAACTCAGAATATAACTTAAAAAAACAGGGAAAAGCGCTACTAAATCACTAAATAATTCACCTTCTGGAACTTTTAATTCCAAAACCATAATGGTAATTATAATAGCCAGTACACCATCACTAAAAGCTTCTAATCTGTTTTTATTCATTCTTCTTTATATTTTTCCAAAATACATAGCTTTCACAATACCATCAGAAAGTCCAATTTTAGGCACATAAATATTTCTGGCTCCACTCCATTTCATTGCATTCAAATAAATTCGAACCGCAGGGATAATTACGTCGGCACGGTCAGGATTCAATCCTAATTCGGAAATTCTCTGATCGTAAGTAAGCGAATTCAAAAAGGCATATTGGGAATTAATATACAAATACGACAAGGGTTTATCCTGCATTTTCCCAGACATTTTGAATAATTTATTGATGTTACCCCCCGATCCAATTAACGAAACTTCTTCAAAATCAGCAGTGTTAGTTTTAATCCATTTTTCAATTTCTTTCCAAACCACATCACAAACCATTTCATTAAGCAAACGAACCGTACCCACTTTAAAAGATCTAGATATCACAATTTTTCCATCCGAAAACAAAGTAAACTCAGTACTACCCCCACCTACATCAACAAATAAATATGTTTTATCTGTTTTTAACAAATGATGTAAATCAGTTGAAGCAATAATTGCCGCTTCTTTTTTACCATCTATAATTTCGATTTTAATATCTGCTTTTTTCTTAATTAAGGCTACCACTTCTTTACCATTATAAGCTTCACGCATAGCCGAAGTAGCAAAAGCTTTGTAAGCCTGAACTTTATGTACTTTCATTAAAAGATTAAAAGCTTTCATAGCATCTACCATTCGATCTGAATTTTCAGCCGAAATTTCACCAACTGTAAATGCATCCTGTCCTAAACGAATAGGTACACGAACTAAAGCACTTTTATTAAACTGAGTTTCTTTACCTTCTTGCTCTACAATATTCACAACCAATAACCTCATTGCATTGGAACCAATATCAATAGCAGCGTATTTTTTAATATTAATCATTCTCTACTTTTTTAACTAACTTTAAAAGATAACTTCTTTTAACAAATCCACTTTTCGTTGGTAATATTTATACGTTTCAAGCTGTGCCCTAAATATATTTTTACCGTCATTTTTACGGTATTTATTATCTAATTTATACGAATGAAAACGAGCTTTTACATTCCCTTTCCAGCCAATATCGAAGTTTTCTATTAATTCTTTTTTTATCTCTTCGTCATAAATAGGACAAGTCACTTCAACCCTGCCATCTAAATTTCGAGTCATAAAATCGGCTGATGAAATATAAACTTCTGTTTGTCCTCCATTTGCAAAAATGTAAACGCGGGAATGTTCCAGATAATTATCTACAATGCTGATTGCTTCAATATTTTCACTCATCCCTTTTATTCCAGGAATCAATGAACAAATACCTCTTACTTCTAATTGAATTTTAACCCCCGCATTACTTGCTTCATATAATTTGTCTATCATGTCAAAATCAGACAAACTATTCATTTTCAACTTCATATAAGCAATCCTACCTGCACGAGCATTCAAAATTTCGCGATCAATGAATTTATAAAATTTAGTTCTTGTATAATGAGGAGAAACAATCAAATGTTTGTATCGATGCACTCTGTAATTGATATTAAAGAACTCAAATATTTTAGAAATATCTTTTAATATCTGTTGATGACTTGTAAAAAGAGTGACATCTGTATAAATTTTTGCTGTCGATTCATTGAAATTCCCTGTTGAGATAAATCCGTAGCGTTTGTTTTTTCCGTTTTCAATTCGCTCAATTACACAAATCTTACTGTGCACTTTTAAACCTTTGATCCCAAAAATAAGTTCTATTCCTTCTTGTTGCATTTGTTCGGAATAAGAAATATTAGAAGCTTCATCAAACCGAGCTTGCAATTCGATTTGAACAGTTACTTTTTTACCATTTTTAGCCGCATTAATCAACGAACTAATAATTTGAGAATTCTTAGCTAATCGATATAAAGTGATTTTGATTGTAGTAACTTTTGGATCTAAAGCAGCTTCTCTCAAAAATTTAGTCAAATAAGAAAAAGACTGATAAGGAGCATGTAATAGATAATCTTTTTTACTGATTTTTTCTAATATACTACCTTCTAAACTTAAGCCTGGAATTGGTAAGGGGATATTTTTCTTATACAACAAATCATATCTTCCCAGATTTGGAAATTCCATATAATCTCTTCTGTTGTGGTATCTTCCCCCCGGAATAATACTATCCGTAGATACAATTTTCATTTTTTCCAAGAAAAATTGAAGTGTATCTTCTTCGATCAATTGATCATATATAAAACGTACAGGCTCTCCTATTCGTCTATCCTTTACACTAGTGGAAATTTTTTCGAGCATACTTTTACTCAAATCACTATCAATCTCTAACTGGGCATCTCTACTAATTTTAATCATATGAGCAGAAATGCTGGTACAATCAAAAATGTTAAAAATACTTTTTAAATTATGTCGAATAACATCATCTATCAGAATAACATATTTCTTATTATCATTGGAAGGCAAGACTACAAAACGATTCATTGTTTTAGGAATCTCTATAATCGCATAATGTACTTCGTCTTCTTTTTTCATGACTAATTTAACAGCCAAATACCCTACATTATCTTTCAATAACGGAAATTCAGCCAAGTCATTCAAAATGATTGTTACTAATTCAGGACTTAAAGTTTGAATAAAAAAGTCTTTCAAGAAAATTTCCTGTTCATCCGAAATCTCATTTTCATTAATAATAAAAATGTTTTCAGTTTGTAATTTAGACTCAATGTCTTTTAATATTGCCAGGCTTTCCGTTTGATGTTCAATAACTATTTCAGTAATATCTTTTACTAACTGTTGCGCTGAAATACCTCCTAAAATTTTTTCTCCTGTTTTTCCAGACAAACTCAATCGACGTATAGCAGCAAAACGAACTCTGAAGAACTCATCTAAATTATTTGAAAAAATCCCTAAAAAACGTAATCTATCTAATAATGGAACGGTGTCGTCTGCTGCTTCTTGAAGTACTCTGGCGTTAAATGCTAACCAACTTTTTTCTCTATCAATATATTTTTGATCAAACATTTTTTATTTAAAATCTTTTGGCATTATTATTTTTTTAGTCTGTCCTTTATTAATGCTATCCCAATTGTCGGTATCAAATTGTAGCGAAACAAAGCCGCTTGTAGGGACATTATCAATAAATACATCACCAAATTTATTAACAAAATTTGTAATTGCAGCATTATGCCCAAAAAGAATTACACTATCAAAGCTATTTGTACATGATTTGACAATCATTTCTAATTGTTTCTCATCAAAAGTGTATAATTCGTTCTTATAAATAATATTTTCTATAGGATACAACATGTTTTGGGCAAATATAACTGCTGTATCCGAAGCCCTTTTGGCAGGACTACTCCAGATAATATATTTTTTAGGAAGATGTTTTTGAATGTTAGAAGAAACTAAATGCGCATCCTGTAACCCGCGTTGATCTAGAGGCCGGTCAATATCTTTTAACGGCATGTCCCAATTTGATTTGGCATGTCTTACTAATACTAAATTTTTCATATCGCTTCTATTTAGCTAAATTTATTTGAATATTTTCCTTATTAGAAAGATACAATTAATCTTGGAATATTTTTTACTACACTAATAAAAATTCCTTTTAAGTGCAGTTTATTCTTTAAAACATCTTATAAACACCAATAAACAGTTTTGTTTTTTTGTAATATAATAACTACTTTTGTTAATTTTTAACGTAATTTAACTGTGTTTTTTGCATTTTGTCGATATTTTTCTTGTTGTAATCATTTAAAAATTATAAGTTTGATTTAGATTTATATTAAATTGTATATAAAAAAATAAATAGATTAAAAATTTTTATCAACAAACCATTGTTTATAAGTTGTAAAATCATAAAAATTAACATCTTTTTTGTAGTAAACAAGAAAGAATAAAGAAAGTATTAACAAAATTCTAGGGTTTGTTTTACAAATAAAAAACGCTCTTTAACGAGTTTTTAGGTTATTTGAAGAGAAAATTTAAACCTGAAAACTAATGTGAGTAGCTTAGCGTAAAAATTAGATTAATATATTTTCTAGCTATATCAATTAGCTCCAATCATCTTAAAATTCATTATATGAAAACAATTCTACCTAACCGAGAATTAAAACAACCCCTCATGCTTGTTTTAATGCTATTGTTTTTTAGCTTAACAAATAGTTTTGCTCAAAACATTTTTGATGGTAATTACTGCCCTGGCCCGGGAGCTTCTGGTGATGAATATGCAACTGCTAGCAATGTTTTTAGTAAAGAACTAAGCCCAAGTCCTTCATCAACTTGCCAAATCGGAACAATTCATGCCAAAGTAGATACACAAAATCAGGTATTAAGATTAGGTATGAATATTGGTAATAAAGGATCCGCACTTTTTAGATTATACCTAGATACTGATAACAATTCTCTATCAGGTTTAACCTCAGACAATTTTGGTGACCCTTTAAATATTGCTGGTGCTGAATATATTTTAGAAATTAATTCTAATGCATCTACTTTTAATTTATACTCAGGAAGTGGAAACACAAAGACTTTGTTAACTATTAACAATGGACTTGCTGCTCAAAGTGGAAGTATTTGTAGTCCTGGATCAGGTACTTTTTTAGAATTTAACATTCCTTTTGGAAGTCTTGGCATAAATATTTGTGATCCAAATAATCCAGGAGTTATAAACGTAACTAAATTAGCTTCTGTTAGTGGTAATAGTGCTAGTTCAAGTCTATGTATAGACACTCCCTTAACTTTTGGAATTCCTTTAAAAGGTTCAGTTAGTCCTAATACAACAGTATGCTCAGGAACTAATAGCACAATTTTAACAGCTACAGTTCCATCTGGCTCAACTATCGTAAAATGGCAATCTTCTATAAGCCCATTCACAACATGGACTGATATAACTAACACTTCTACAACTTATACAGCAACCAACCTAACTGAAACTAAATTATTCAGAGCTGTATTCTCAAATACCGGTTTGTGTAGTGGAAGCAATATTGCTACAACTGAAGCAAAAATAACTATTACCGCTCCACCGAGTATATCTACAACCAAAAATAACGTTTCATGTTACAATGGCAATAATGGACAAGCTACTGCTTCAGCTAGTGGAGGAACTGGTCCTTATACTTATTCTTGGAATACTAATCCAATTCAAACTAATGCTACAGCAACTAATCTTTCAGCTGGTAATTATATAGTAACAGTAACAGATAGTAAAGGCTGTTCGAATACTGCTCAGGTAACGATTTCTCAACCTGCTGCGGCTTTAGCGGCTACTATTTCTAGTTTTACTAATGTGAGCTGCTTTGGTGGTACAAATGGTTCTGCTACTGTTAGCGTAACTGGTGGTACTACTGATTATTCTTATTCTTGGAATACATCTCCGGTGCAAACTTCAGCTACGGCTACTGGTCTTGCTGCAGGAACTTATACTGTTAATGTAACAGATGCTAATGGTTGTACGGCTACTGCTCAGGTAACTATATCTCAACCGGAAGTTGCTGTGTCTGTAAGCGGAGTGGCTACCAATGCTTCTTGCTTCGGTGAGGCTGACGGTTCTATTGCGGTAACAAACAGTGCCGGTTCTACTGTGGTAAT
>JALRGZ010000141.1 GCA_023253295.1 Flavobacterium sp. | reverse complement strand
ATTAACATTTACTTGTCTATTTTAGTGCGTTTCCCTTGTTAAAACGGAAATTTACAAAGTTTTTTTTCTCATTTTTGTATCCCCTATTCCATATAAACAAGTATACAATATGTTATCAAGAGAAGAATTAAAAAACAAATGGCATTTTTCGACTTTGGAAAAAATCTTCATTCGTGAAGAAATGTATATTGATTTCAAATTGTATCATGATAAAGAATCTTTATTTAAGTACATGTACGATCGTTTTGAGCCTTTCAAAAAATCATTCGTAAGAGAAATAAATGATGAGGATTTACAGCGATTGACTCAAATCCCAATGATTCGTATTACCCGTTTCGATTCTGATAAGGCCGATGATTTCATTGCCAAATTAGAAGAGGAAATGAAGGAGGTAGAATACAATTTGGAACACATTATTGATTTTGCTATTGCTTATTTTACCAAACTAAAAGAGAAATATGGTAAAGGAAGAGAGCGTCAAACGGAGTTGCGTATTTTTGATGATATCGAAGCCACAAAAGTAGTGTTGCGTAATACAAAATTGTATGTAGACAGAGCGGAAGGTTTCGTAGGAACCAGTTTGAAAAAAGATGAATACGTTACGGATTGTTCGGATATTGATGATGTGATTGTTTTCCTTCGAGACGGAAGTATGATGGTGACCAAGGTGGATGCCAAAACTTTCGTAGGGAAAGATATTATCCACGTTGCTGTTTTTGATAAGAGTGATAAACGTACGATTTATAATCTCGTGTATCGAGATGGCAAATCGGGACCTTCTTATATCAAACGATTTAATGTTTCGGGTGTAACCAGAGATAAATTATACGATTTGACGAATGGAACTAAAGGTTCGCAGGTATTGTATTTTACCTGTAATCCAAATGGAGAAGCAGAAGTAATTTCGATTCTGTTACGTCAAATAAGCAACATTAAGAAATTAAAATTCGATTTGGATTTTGCCAAATTAGCTATTAAAGGACGTGCTTCTAAAGGGAATTTGGTAACCAAATATCCAATTAAGAAAATCGAAATTAAAGAAAAAGGGATTTCTACTTTGCTGCCGAGAAAAATTTGGTACGATGATACCGTTCAGCGATTGAATGTAGATGCCAGAGGAGAATTGTTAGGAGAATTTAGACCAAGTGATAAAATCCTAATTATTCAGCAATCAGGGAAGTTGAAAGTTATTATTCCGGAATTATCTACGCATTTTGAAGAAGATATGATTGTTTTGGAAAAATGGATTCCAAAAAAACCTATTTCGGCCATTTACTATGATGGTGAAAAAGAACGTTACTATTTGAAACGTTTCTTGGTAGAGAATGAAGGTAAGGAAGATACATTTATTACGGAACATCCGAATTCGCAATTGGAATTAGTATCTACAGATTATCGACCATTGGTGGAATTAGTATTCCCTAAAGTGAAAGGAGTTCAGAAAGAAAGTATTACGATAGATGTTGAGAACTTTATAGCTGTAAAAGGATTTAAAGCGTTAGGGAATCAATTAACAACTGATAAGTTAAAACAGGTCAATGCATTAGAACCATTGCCTTATGAGGCTCCGGAAGAAGTTGTAGCCGAGGAATTAGAGGTAAAAGGCGAATTGAATGCCGATGATACTCAGGTTCAGTTAGAAGATGATGGACAGATAGGTTTGGTTTTAGAATAAAAAAAAAGCTTCCGCATTAACGGAAGCTTTTTTAGTTTATCTGAAAAGTTGGTACAACATCATTTCTTTTTTCTCTCTCAGTTTTTTAACGATTTTCAGAAAAGCAATTGCTGTAATGTAAGCATCTCCCACTGCCGTATGTCGGTCTTTTTTAGAGATATCAAATTTATCGGCCAAGTCGTCCAAAGTGTAATGATCCTTACGTTCAATAAGATTGGATTTGATTAAGGTTTTTTTATACAAAGTGGCCGTGTCCAAAGTTTTGTTTTTTATTTTATCCATACCATTCCTTAACAAGGCATTATTAATCATGGTCATATCAAACAAAGTATGATGTGCAATAATGATAGAATCACCTATATAGTCTAAGAATAGTTGTAAAACCTGAACTTCCGATTTATGGTCCAAAACATCACTTCGGATAATTCCGTGAATTTGAACACTCGATTTGTCAAAGTGTTCCTGATCCATATAATGCTCAAAAACATTTTGCAAATTAATAACTCCATTTTCTAAGGTTAATGCACCAATACAAAGAATTCGGTCGTTTTGATAATCAAATCCTGTTGTTTCCGTATCTAAAACTACAAAACGTTCCGATTCGATAGGGCGGTTTAATTTCTCATCTATAGGTTCTTTGATAATACCCAATATCTGAAGGGATTCTATAATTCTTTCTTTTAGAGTCATTAGATTGTAATTTTTCCAGGATTAAAACGTATTGAAATCACCTCTTGTAATTCTTTAATGGTTTTAAAAGTAGCTTTCAGTTTTACTTTTTCTAACTTTGTAAGTGATTCTAATTCAATAAATTGTCCTGAGTCGTGATGTAATAATCCTTGCTTGGTTCGGAATTTTAATAAGGCCTTATACGAATAAGCGCAAGACAAATACAATTCTTTATTTTGGGGTTCTAACTCAGCTAGTTTTTCAAATCGTTCCGGAGTGTTATTAATTCCTTTTACGGAATGCGAAAGAATTAAAACTCGTGCTGCATCAGCTAATGGCATTAAAGCTCTTCGTTTGATGTCAAAGAAATCTTTATGTGCACCATCCTGTTCAACTAAAAACTGTCTAAAAAAGCCTGTTGGTGAAGGACTTTGCAATGCTCCACTTACGAGATGAACATAGAAAATCGGATTTTTTTCAATGTCCCCAAAAATATAGTCGGCTAATTCATTAGCGAGTTCTCTATCACCATAAGACAGACTGTAATCAAAAAAGATAAAAGAAAGTAATACTTCATCTTTACCGGGTTTGCTAATCCAGTCATGAACTAATTCCTTCCATTGTGTTAAGCTTAAGCACCATTTTGGATTGGAAGCCATCATTTCTGCAGGACAATATTCGTAGCCAATTTCAAAAAGACCTTTGTTGACTTCGGCTGCTAATTCAAGGAAATACTTTCTGGTTTTTTCTTGAATAATTTCCGGTACGTCTTCATAAATTAAGGCATTGTCCTGATCCGTATGTAACAATTGTTCACTACGTCCCTGGCTTCCCAGAGCCAACCATGAAAAACGGGCGGGTGGTGGCGTTTTCATTTTTTCTAAAGATAATTCTATTACACGTTTGATGCAGGCATCATTTAATTCGGTGATAATTTTAGACGTAAGTGTAATAGGGATATTTTGATCTAAATAGCCTTGTAGTAATTGCATTATTTTTACGTGATTATTCGAATAGTACAATAACCAGATTTATGAACCCAGACTTAAAAACGCTAGCTTTGCTTGGTTTTCGCGGCGCCCGAGTAAACACCTCTGGTGTCCCTAATCCCCAGGCCAAGCAGTTGGCCGAGCAGC
>JALRGZ010000043.1 GCA_023253295.1 Flavobacterium sp. | reverse complement strand
CCAAAAAGCAAGATATTTTTATTAGCAATATCTTCTACATTTTTGATGATATATTGAACAGATGCAAAGGATACTGAAGTTGCACCTGAAGAAATTTCGGTTTCTGTTTTGATTTTTTTACTGGCTTGTATCACCGAGTTTACTAAACGTTCCATGAAATTGTTTACTAAACCATAGGATTTACTCTGTGTAAAAGCATTTTTTATTTGACTGATGATTTCAAAATCACCTAAAATTTGGCTATCTAATCCGGTTCCAACACGAAACATATGATTAATAGCCTCTTGGTTTTTGTAGATATAAGCTACTTCTTGAAAATCTTGTACCGAACCGTTACTGTTTTCGCAAAGTAATTTGATTAACTCATAAGGATGGTTAGCAAAACCATAAATTTCAGTTCTGTTACAAGTTGAGGTAACTATAATTGATTCGATTCCTTCTGCTTCAGCTTGCATTAATAGAACGGATTGTGCTTTGGCATCTAAGCTAAATTTTCCTCTAATCGTTGCATCTGCTTTCTTGTAACTTAAACCTAAAGCGTAAAAAGTGCTGTTTCTGGACATATTAAAATTTTCCATAATTATACTTTCCTTAAAAAGTTCTACAAAATTATTATTAACTATTTTATAAAAACAACGCTGTAAGTTCTTTTTGTATCGCTTAGCGTTAATTTGATCCAAAATCGTAATTACAAAATCGATTTTATTTAGAAATAGAGTAAAATCAGGTGTTTTTTAATAACCTATATAGATTTATTCTAAATAAGATTGCTGTCTGATTTCTATATTATATACGAAAAAATATCGCTTAGGGTTCTGAAGAAATGTTATTAAAATATGGTTCTGGGTATTTTTTAAAAAATATATAACAATTCAATTTTGTTGTTGTTGGTTAAAAGGTTTGAGCTATAAATGCGCATTAAAGAAATAAAAACGCTGCCTTTTTATGGCAGCGTTTTTTAATCTTAGTATACATTATTTTTGCACAATAGGTGTTCTCAATGACTCTAATACAGCTACAATATCTGTGTATAGTTCAGTATTTGAAGCTACGCCATTTGCATTTGCGGCAGCGCCTACATAACCAACAAATTTAGTATAATCGGCATTGCTGGATTTTGTACCCATACGAGGGTTTTTAGCCGGATCGTGTGCATCAATCATATTTAATCCGGTATACATGTTTACCGCATTAGTTCCTCCGGTATTATACGAAAAGAAATCAGTTAAATTGTCAACTAATATAGCTAAATTAGTGGTGTTATCAGCTCCTACTTCTGCTAATACAGGTGCAAAATGTGCCCCTAGATTTCCAGATGCATCTGACTGAACATCTGCAACAATAAGTCCTACTGTAGAATTGACTACCTTACGAAATGATAAACGTCCTTGTTCTATCATTTGCCCGGAATTATCAGGATCGGCAACCATGGTTGTTCCTCCTAATCGTGCATAGATTGATGCTTTAACTTCCGGATCATCGTCTTTACTACATGATGTAAATGCAGCTGATGCAATTAGTAATACACTTAGTGTGATTTTTGAATAATTTCTCATAATAATGGGATTTAAAGGTTAATTAAAAAATTGATTTACTGTTTTAAAAAGTTTGTAGCTGAAGCTATTTTGATCTATTGGGCAAACCGCTTTGTTGGCTAAATGAGCAGGAACGACATAGCGTTTGGCTTTATAATCTGTTTTGCGCATTAGTTCATTGTATACTTTTTCGGAATTGGTCATACTATTGTTATGGAAATAGACCACAACATTTCTTTTTACGATTATTGAATCGGAAGTCAAGCCTTTGATAGTTCGCAAGTCGGCACAGATTTGTTTGGCTTGCAAAGAATCAATGGTACTATCAAAGTCAATCCGGCTCACTTGTATGTTTGCATTTTCATATTCGACGGGTTTTACTGTTATGATATGATAAATCAAAATAGCAACGAACATTACTACAATTCCAGCTAGGATTACCAATACTTTTTTAACTGTTTTATTCATGACTATAATATTTTTGGTTTTAGTCATTTACGTAGCTTGGTTTTGTTTGGTTTTAAAATTTATACGAAAAAGACTAATTTAGAATCGTTTTAAATATCAAAAAGATGCTTTTGCTTAGAAAACTCGCAGTAAGTTGAATCCAAAAAACACATCGCCTTTGGTCCAGTCACCAGTGGTTTGCCCCAGAAATCCGGCTTCGTGAATGCCTTGCGAACTCGTAAAATGCATTTGGAAAACATGTCCTCCTGTGTCTAAATCAAAACCAATTGATAATGGATTTTTATAAATAGAATTGGAAGCACGATTCATATGTGCCGCATAATCAATATTGAGCGACCAACGTTTTGAAAGTTTATAGCGACCACCTAATCCAAGTGCATATTGGGTGTTGTCTTGCTGTGGGTTATCGACAAAATTTTCGTGGAAAACTGTCGGTGCGATTTCCAGCGATAATTTTTCAGAAAATTTTCTGGAGATTAATAATTGTTGCACAAAAGTGAGTCGGTCATCAAAAGTGAGTTTTGGATATAAACTTTCTTTCAAAGTATTATTAATGGCTAGGCTACTAAATCCTACGATACTTATTGGAAAACCGGCTGTCTTTTGATGAAAGAACGTGTACTTGGTTGAAAAATCATAGGCCAATTCGCTTCGGGCTCCACTAATGGTTAAATAATCTGTTAGTCCGTAGACAAATTTAAGTTGGGTATTCGCATTGTCTAATCCAAAGAAGCCTTCAAAACCATCTTTAACAGAACCAAAACGATGGGCTACAATAAAATACAAATCGCCTTTTGCGGCAAGTTTGGTCGATTCGAGATTGACAATTTTTAGACCTTTAAACGCTGCAGTTATATTGTCTTTTGTAGTGGTGCTGTCTATTTCGGCTAATAAATCATTTTGAGAAAATGACCATAGTGGAACAAATAATAAGAATAGAATGAGCTTTTTCATAAATGTGAATTTGAGTTGTTAATGAGTTGTTTTAAGGAACAATAGCACATTGATCCATTTTAAATTCTTCCAGTAATTCATCATAGCCCAGAAAGCGACCTTTGATTTGGATTTTTTTGCCGGAAATTATAGTTCGGGGAAGGCTATCGGTGAAAGTGGCAAAAAGGATGTTGTCCAGAATAACGGCTTTAATTTCGTTGTCAACAGCAGTAACTTTTGCCTTGATTTCAATGGTTTGATCTTGGAATTTTAGTAATGCCAAACTATCATTAGTTGTGAATTCCTTTTCTAATTCAGGAACACTTAAGGTGTATAAGGGTTTTTCGGTGCTTATCGTTCTGTGTTTTTGATAGGTGTAGCGAAATAGTGCAAATGCAAGCAGCAATACAATCAGAATTCCATATCGTAATTTTCTATTCATGATATAGGTTTTTAAAGGTGTATTGCTATGTACGCTAAAAGAGAGTCTTTGGTTTTATTTTAAAAAAAAGAACGGTTCAATAAAACTGGAAGCAATCATTCATCGTATATCATTCATCAGTGTCATAATAATTTTTATTAATCCCAAAAGCATATATTATGAAATCAAAAAATCTTTTACGGTTAGTAGTTTTTTCGAGTGTTTTAATGGCTTGTTCGAATGATAATCCGGACACCTTAATGGATAATCCACCTATTGAAGGCACAGTGACCTACAAGCAAAATGTAAAATCCATTATGGATAATAATTGTATTTCCTGTCATGGAGCAACGCCAACTAATGGTGCGCCAATGTCTTTGGTGACATATGCTCAGGTTAAAAATGCGATTCAAAATCGCGGATTGTTGAATCGTATTTCTCTGAATAATGGGAATAGTTTATTAATGCCACAAGGCGGACCAAGATTGCCTCAAGCTACAATTGATATTGTTGCACAATGGCAGCAAGACGGACTTTTAGAGGAATAATTTTTTAAAAACACAATCATGAAAAAAATCATAATTGCAAGTTTGCTGTTGGTAGCCAGTTTGGTATCGGCGCAGGATAAAATAATAGCTAAATCGGCTGTAATTACTTTTGAAGCTTCGGTGCCTTCTTTTGAAGAAGTAAAAGCTACAAATGCCAATGTTACCGTGGTTTTAAATACTAAAACAGGCGAAATAGCCAGCTTGGCTTTGATGAAAGGATTTCGTTTTAAAATTGCATTGATGGAGGAACATTTTAATGAAAATTATGTGGAGAGTGATCGTTATCCAAAGGCTATTTTTAGAGGGAAAATTGAAAATTTTGATAGTAGTAATGTAACAGCAACGCCTAAAGATTTTGTGGTTACCGGCAAATTAGAATTGCATGGAAAATCTGTTCCAATAAAGGCAGTTTTAAAAATGAGTCAATCGTCAAATGGGATGAATTTGAGTGCTAATTTTTCAGTAAACGCGAGTGATTTTGATATAAAAATTCCTGCTGTTGTGAGCAATAAACTCTCTAATAAAATTAAGATTCAGCTGAATGCCCTTTTGAAATAAAGGGCCGAAACAATAAAGATTGTATAAATTTAGAAGGAAGTAAACGATAAACCGTTAAAAAGATTTAATTTTGAATGACCAAAGAAGGCGTTTGAGACCAAACGTGAAGTTAAGTTAAATCAAGTAATTCGAAAAAATGGAAGAAGAAATAAAAATTGACGATGATTTTATTTTAATTCGTTTTCAAAATAATACCGATGAGGTTTTAACTTTTCAGCGACCGGTTCAATTGGGCTTGATACAATTTCATTTCGGATTAAAGGGTAGTGCTAATTATATTTTCAATCAGGGAAATTATGTGCTGAATCTCAAGGAAGAAAAGGCTTTGTTGTTTTATAACACCGAAAAAGAATTGCCTTTGAACGTGCAAATAGCCCCAAAATCCTGGTTGATTTCCATTTTTGTTTCTATCAAAAAATTTCATGGTTTGTTTACCAATGATGCCGAACATATTCCGTTTTTGAGTAAAGAAAATCAGGAGAAAAAATATTATAACGAAAGCGATATTAGTCCGTCGATGGCCATTGTTTTGAACCAAATGTTTCATTACAATTTGAATCCTTCTATCAAAAATTTGTATTACAAAGGAAAAGGCTACGAATTGTTGAGTCTTTTTTTCAATCGAAATGAAGATCCAAATGCCGAACAATGTCCGTTTTTGGTTGACGAAGAAAATGTTTTGAAAATCAAAAAAGCTAAAGAAATTATCATTGCTAATATGGCCGAACCACCAGGTTTACCGGAACTGGCTGACCAAGTGGGACTGAATTTGAAGAAACTAAAAATGGGTTTCAAACAAATTTATGGCGATACAGTGTATGGCTTTTTGTTTGACTACAAAATGGATTTTGCCCGTAAATTATTGGATAGCGGTTCCTACAATGTAAACGAAGTAGGCTTGAAGATTGGCTACAGCACCGGAAGTCATTTTATAGCCGCTTTCAAGAAGAAATTTGGCACTACTCCAAAAAAATACCTCATGTCAATCAATCCAAATGCATAGTTGGCATTGATTTTTTTAATTAAACAATAAATAAAAAATAGTTAATAGTAAGTTATACCAACATTAGTTGGATTATTTTTGCGACAACAAAAACATAAAGATGAAAGGCACATTATTAATTAATTTAGGCTCACCGGAAAGTCCAACTCCAAAAGATGTTAAACCGTATTTAGACGAATTTTTAATGGATAAATACGTTATTGACGTTCCATTTTTACTAAGAGCTTTGCTAGTTCGCGGGATTATTTTAAGAAAACGTCCCGAAGATTCAGCTGAGGCTTATAGTAAAATTTGGTGGGAAGAAGGTTCGCCTCTTATTGTGCTTTCAAAACGTATGTTTGAAAAAGTAAAACCGCAGTTAAGTATTCCAGCGGCTTTGTCTATGCGTTATGGAAATCCGGATATTTATTCCGGTTTAAAAGAATTAGCCGACAAAGGAGTAACGGAAGTCTTGTTGTTTCCCTTGTATCCGCATCATGCGATGTCATCAACAGTAACTGTTTTAGAAAAAGCGGAAGAGGTAAGGAAAAAGCATTTTCCCAACATGAAATTTTCATCGGTTCCTGCTTTTTATAACAAACCGGATTATATTCAAAACTTAGCCGATTCGATTAAAAGTTCATTAGCAACTTATGATTATGATCATTTGTTGTTTTCGTATCATGGTTTGCCTGAGCGTCACATTCGTAAAACAGATATTACCAAATCGCATTGTAAAATAGATGGTTCTTGTTGTAATACACCATCTCCTGCGCATGCATTTTGCTACCGTCATCAATGTTATGAAACTACAAAATTGGTAACCGAAGCTTTAGGAATTCCAAAAGAGAAATACAGTGTTACTTTCCAATCGCGTTTAGCAGGGGATAAGTGGTTAGAGCCTTATACCGATGTTGAAATCAATAAAATGCCTGAAAAAGGAATTAAAAAACTAGCAGTAGTTACTCCGGCTTTCGTAGCCGATTGTTTAGAGACTCTGGAGGAAATTGCCATGCGTGCCAAAGAAGAATTTGAAGAACACGGAGGTGAAGAATTCTTGGCTGTTCCTTGTTTGAACGATGGTGATGACTGGTGTAAAACAGTAAGTAACTGGATTAATGATTGGGCGAAATAGATTTAAGATTGATAAATGTTGATTAACGATTTGAGAATGTCAGAAATCTAAAATCGTTAATCTGAAATCTAAAATTTTTATGGAATATTACAACTATCTAAAATCCTTACATCTCATATTTGTAATCACTTGGTTTGCAGGTTTGTTTTATATTGTACGCTTATTTGTGTACCAAATTGAAGCTGCTGCTAAACCATCGCCTGAAAAGGAAATTTTGCAAACGCAATTCAAAATTATGAGCTATCGGCTGTGGTATATTATCACTTGGCCGTCGGCAGTTTTGGCTAGTTTTTTCGCTTTTTGGATGCTGTTTTTTACTCCTACAGGAAATGCCTGGTTGCAAATGCCGTGGATGCATGTAAAACTTGGCTTTGTTTTTGTGCTCTATTTGTATCATTTAAAATGCCATCAGATATTTAAACAATTGCAAAATGATGAGGTGAAGTATTCTACTAATTTCATGCGTTTGTGGAATGAGGGGGCAACCATCATTCTTTTTGCCGTTGTTTTTTTAGTTGTATTAAAAAATGCTGTAAATTGGATTTATGGTGTAATCGGGATTGTTTTATTCTCGGTTTTAATCATGCTGGGCTTTAAATTTTATAAAAATATACGAGAGAAAAATAGTGGTCAGTAATTAGTATTCAGTGGTCAGTTACTTTGAGACTGAATGTTTAAACTGAATACTTAAACCTGAACACAGAACACTAAAAGTAAATGTTGAAGAGCTTCAAATTATCCATGCTTTCGTTGCGAATCCGAATCTTCCTTTCGATGATCGTAGTGATAATTGTTGCTTCTGTATTATTAGCTTCCATTTCGATTGTTCAATTTAAAAATGAAGCTATAGAATACCATCGTGAGCGTTTAGAGCGTAAGGAAAACGCGGTAAAAGAGCATATCAACTATATACTTGCAACGACTACTTATCCGTTGACTACTGAGAATTTGGATTTGATTTTTAAGGATAAAATCCATGAATTAGCACATATTCATAACATCGAAATTAATATTTATGATTTGGATGGAAAGTTGTTAAAATCCTCCAAAGAATCTTTTTCGGTAGATAAAAGTGCACCTCCAATTCCCAAATACATTCTGAAACTGGTTCGTTCTTCGATTGAAAAGCGTTATGTAGATATTAAAACCATCAATGGTGTAAAAAATCGCTCTTCGTTTACTCAGATTAAAGATGATAAATTCAAGCCTCTTGGGGTGTTAAATTTACCCTATCAGGAAGATGATGGTTTTTATGACAAGGAATTGAATAATTTTTTAATTCGTTTGGGTCAGGTTTATTCGTTCATGTTAATTGTGGCATTTGCTTTGGCTTATTTTTTATCATCTTACATTACCAAATCATTGAAAACCATATCCGACAAGTTGAATGAAACTCGTTTGAACAAAAAAAATGAGAAGATTTTATTAGCGGCTAGCAGCAAAGAAATCAATTTGTTGATTAGTGGTTACAATCAAATGGTGGATGAATTAGAAAAAAGTGCGATAAAATTAGCCCAAAGTGAAAGAGAAGAGGCTTGGCGCGAAATGGCGAAACAGGTGGCGCATGAGATTAAAAATCCACTTACGCCAATGCGTTTGACAGTGCAAAGTTTCCAGCGAAAATTTAATCCTGAAGATCCAAATATTGTACAAAAAATGAGGGATTATTCGGAAACTTTGATTCAACAAATTGATACAATGACATCGGTGGCTTCAGCTTTTTCTAATTTTGCTTCAATGCCGGCACAGCAAAATGAAACGTTGAATGTGGTTGCTGTAGTTGAACTGGCTTTGGATATTTTTAATGAAGATCAAATTGTTTTTGAAAGTGAGGCTCCTGAGATAATTTCTAAGATCGATCGTACCCAATTAATCCGAATTATTACTAACTTAGTAAAAAATGCCATTCAGTCTATTCCAGAGCAACAAGAGGAGAAAAGGGTAGTAGTCTCGGTCAAAAAAGAGGAAAATAATGTGTTGATTGTTGTGGAAGATAACGGTATTGGAATAAAAGCCGAAGACATAAATCGTATTTTCGAGCCTAAGTTCACCACTAAAAGTAGTGGTATGGGACTGGGATTAGGAATTATAAAGAATATTATCGAAAATTATAAAGGCAGCATTAACTTTGAAACCGAATACGGAAAAGGAACACGTTTTACAGTTTCACTACCCATTATTAACTCTTAAAAATCAACACAATGAGCTACAAAAACATTTTGATTGCAAAAGAGCATAATATTGCAACCATAACGATTAATCGTCCGGAAAAATTAAATGCTTTAAACAAAGTTACGATTGAAGAATTGCATCATGCATTTTCAACATTAGAAACACATCAAGATATTCGCGCTATTATTTTGAAAGGTAGTGGAGAGAAAGCTTTTGTGGCTGGTGCTGATATCGCTGAGTTTGCCGAATTTTCAGTAGAAGAAGGTATCCAATTATCGGCTAGGGGTCAGGAAACCTTATTCAATTTTGTTGAAAATCTTAGAGTCCCTGTCATTGCTGCCATTAATGGATTTGCCCTTGGTGGAGGATTAGAGTTGGCCATGGCTTGTCATATTCGTGTAGCTTCTGAAAATGCTAAAATGGGACTCCCTGAGGTGTCCTTAGGGGTAATTCCAGGTTATGGTGGTACACAACGCTTGCCACAATTAATTGGTAAAGGACGCGCCATGGAAATGATTTTGACTGCAGGAATGATTTCGGCTGAAGAAGCTTATCGAATGGGTTTAGTAAATCATGTGGTTAAACAAGATGATTTATTAGCTGTTTGTAATGAAATCGCCCAAAAAATGATAAAAAATTCTCCAGCAGCTATTGCTATGGCGATTCATGCGGTGAATGCCAACTTTAAAGAAGGTGAAAATGGTTTTGAAACCGAAATTAAATCTTTTGG
>JALRGZ010000039.1 GCA_023253295.1 Flavobacterium sp. | reverse complement strand
GTAATATCTCGTAACGAAGGCACTTTTTTAATAGGACGATTAATGACTTCTTTAAAATGATCCGCTGTTTCAAAAATAAGGTCAATATCATTTTTGTTAATGTATTTGATACCTAATAAATGATTTACGCTTAATTCTTTCATTTTTATTTACGATTATATTTTATTTATTGATGGAATTCCTAAGATAGATGTATTATTAATTAGTAACTAAATATACTGCATCCTCTCCATCATTTTCTTTCCAACTTACTTTTACTTTTTCATTATTGATTGCGTCTACCTGTCGTCCTCTGTAATCGGGTTGAATAGGCAAATTACGACTGAATCGTCTGTCAATTAAAACCAATAATTCAATTTCTGAAGGACGACCAAAAGACTGTACTGCTGTCAAAGCTGCACGAATACTTCTTCCTGTGTACAATACATCATCAATAAAAATAACCTTCTTGTTTTCGACAATAAAGTTGATATTGGTTTTATTAGCTTCCAAAGGCTTTTCGGTTCTTCTAAAATCATCTCTAAAAAAAGTAATATCCAGATAACCTAATTGAATCTCCGGAGTTTCATATTCTTTTTCTAAAACCTCTTTAAGACGTTCTGCCAAAAAAGTCCCTCTGGGTTGGATTCCTATTAAAATAGTATCCTTAAAATCGAGATGTTTTTCAATTAGCTGACAAGCCAAACGATGAAGAATAATATTGACTTCTTTGGAATTGAGCAAAACTTTTTGAGTCATAGTAAAGAGTTATGTTGGGTAGTGCAAATATACAAATTCAAATCTATCATTTTTCAATAATTAATGGACAGAAAAATTTTTCTACTTTTTAATTTAAATTAGGTTTAAACTAAATCTCTAAATTCAAATAGTACAATATTTTACACTTTACATCAAAAGCCTTCTCTAATTTATAATAAAAACCATATCTTCGAAATCCATTTTTAAAACGATCATTTTTTATGTCCTTTTTCAAACAAACACACTTAAACCACCTCAAAATTGTTGCGTTTATAGGTTTAAACACTTTGTTTAGCCCGGATGCTACAGCGCAAAATCCCCAATCAAATCAGCAAGATTTAAAACTATGGTACAACAAGCCTTCTGAAAAATGGATTGAAGCTTTACCCGTTGGAAACGGTAAAATCGGTGCCATGATTTTTGGTGGTATTGAAGACGAATTATTACAAATTAATGAAAGTACCCTTTGGAGCGGAGGTCCTGTAAAAACCAACGTAAATCCGGAATCCAAAACCTATTTACCTAAAATTAGAGAAGCTCTCTTAAAAGAAGAAGATTATACTAAGGCAAACCTGCTTACTAAAAAAATGCAAGGATTCTATTCGCAATCCTATTTGCCTTTAGGAGACATTCATATTAAGCAAAATTTCAACAATGCTAAACCTACTTCCTACTATCGCGATTTAGACATTGCAAATGCTGTTGCAACAACAACTTTTACCATAAATGGAGTTACTTATAAAAGAGAAATTTTTACTTCTGCTCCAGATAATATCTTATTAATTCGTATTTCGGCAACTAAAAAAGGAGCATTAAATTTTACTGTTTCGAGCTCAAGTCAGTTGCGATTCACTCCTAAAACAATAGGCAACAATGAACTCGTTATTAACGGAAAAGCTCCTGCTAACGCTGACCCTTCTTACTATAATCCAGGAGGAGGAAGAAATCCAATTGTTTACGAAGATCCAACAGGATGCGATGGTATGCGTTTTCAATACCGTATAAAAGCTTCAGCTAAAGATGGTAAAGTTACTGTTGCTAATTCAGAAATCAACATTCAAAATGCAACTGAAGTAACGCTTTATGTAGCTGCAGCGACTAGTTTCAACGGATTTGATAAATGTCCCGATAAAGATGGGAAAGATGAAAATAAAATTGCTACTGATCTAATCCAAAAAGCGGCTAAACAGAACTATAGTGATTTGTTTAAAAAGCACATAACCGATTTTAAAAAGTATTTTAACAGAGTAACATTTACAGTAAAAGATACTTTAAAAGCTAACAAACAAAAAACAATTCCATCGAATGAACGCTTGAAAGAGTATTCAAATGGAGCCTATGATCCGGGATTAGAAACTTTATATTTCCAATTTGGAAGGTATCTATTAATTTCTTCTTCACGCCCTGGAGGACCACCTGCTAATTTACAGGGAATTTGGAATAAAGAACTTCGTGCACCTTGGAGTTCTAACTATACAACAAACATCAATGCTGAGATGAATTACTGGCCAGCAGAGGTAACAAATCTTTCTGAAATGCACCAACCTTTTTTAGATTGGATTCAAGATGCAGCCAAAACAGGAGCGGTTACGGCTCGTGAATTTTACGGCGCTAAAGGTTGGGTTGTTCACCACAACTCTGATATTTGGGGATTAAGTAATCCTGTTGGTGACCGTGGCGATGGCGATCCAGTTTGGGCAAACTGGTGGATGGGTGGAAACTGGTTATCACAACATTTATTTGAGCACTATCAATTTACAGGGGATAAAAAATTCCTAGCCGAAAAAGCGTATCCGGTTATGAAAGAAGCCGCAATTTTTACACTAGACTGGCTAGTTGAAGATGCAAATGGTTATTTAGTAACGGCTCCATCAACTACACCTGAAAATAAATTTAAAGACAAAAATGGTAATGAACAAGCGGTTTCTATTGCCACAACTATGGACATGTCTATTATTAGAGACTTATTTCGTAACCTGATTGAAGCCTCTCAAATTTTAGATATAGATAAAGAATTCAGAGCTATTTTAATTGCCAAACAAAGCAAATTATACCCATTACAAATTGGTAAAAATGGTGCTTTGATGGAATGGTATAAAGATTTTGAAGAAACCGATATTCACCACCGACATGTATCACACTTATTCGGATTGTATCCAGGAAGAGAAATTACACCATCGAATACTAAATTTTTAGATGCTTCCAAAAAAACCTTAGAAATTCGTGGCGACGAAGGTACGGGTTGGAGTAAAGGATGGAAAATTAACTGGTGGGCTCGTTTACAAGACGGAGATCACGCCTATAATTTGATAAGACAATTATTAAACTATGTAGATCCATTAGCTCGTAATTCAGGAATTGGAGGAACCTATCCTAACTTTTTTGATGCACATCCCCCTTTCCAAATTGACGGAAATTTTGCTGGAACAGCTGGTATGGCCGAAATGTTATTACAAAGTTACAATGGTTATATCCAATTGTTACCAGCCTTACCTAAAGCTTGGAAAGAAGGTCAAGTTAAAGGACTTGTGACAAGAGGTGGCTTTGAAATTAGCATGAACTGGAACAAACAAGAATTACAAACCGTTGCTGTGAAATCATTAAACGGTGCCGAATGTATACTGGTTTCTAATGTTCCTTTGAAATTAGAAAACACCTACATCACTTCTCAAAAAACGGATAAAGGTTACCAAATCATTTTTCCAACAATTAAAGGCACAAGCTATCAATTAGTTAGAAAATGAGTCAATAAAACCCAAACAAAAAAGGCAGTTTCATCATTTTGAAACTGCCTTTTTTATAACTTTCAATCTAATTACAGATTGTACATTTTCTTTCTTTGTTCCTGAATTTTTTCATCATCCAAATACTCATCAAAAGTCATGTAACGGTCAATAACTCCGTTTGGTGTCAACTCCACTACCCTATTACCTACAGTTTGTGCAAACTCGTGGTCATGTGTAGTAAATATAACCGAACCTTTGAAGTTTTTCAATGAGTTATTGAAAGCCGTAATCGATTCCAAATCCAAGTGGTTAGTAGGTTCGTCCAGCATTAAGATGTTAGCACGCTCCATCATCATTCTTGAAATCATACAACGTACTTTTTCTCCTCCTGATAATACATTACTTTTCTTTAAGGCTTCCTCTCCTGAGAAAATCATTTTCCCTAAAAATCCTCTAATGAACACTTCGTCACGCTCTTCTTCTGTTTTTGCATATTGACGTAACCAGTCTACTAAAGTCAAATCGTTTTTAAAGAATTCATGGTTCTCAGCTGGTAAATACGCTTGATTTGTAGTTACTCCCCAATCAAAAGTTCCAGAATCGGCTTTTTGATTTCCGTTGATAATTTCGTAAAAAGCAGTTGTAGCACGTGAATCTTTAGAGAATAAAACGATTTTATCACCTTTTGCCATATTCAAATCTACATCTTTAAATAAAAGCTCTCCATCAATCGAAGCACTTAAATTCTCCACATTTAAAATTTGATCTCCAGCCTCACGATCTTGGTCAAAAATAATCGCAGGATAACGACGGCTTGACGGTTTGATTTCGGAAATATTCAGTTTCGAAATCATTTTTTTACGAGAAGTCGCCTGTTTAGATTTCGCCACGTTAGCAGAGAAACGACGAATAAATTCTTCCAATTCTTGTTTCTTCTCTTCTGCTTTCTTGTTTTGTTGTGCTCTTTGTTTTGCTGCTAATTGACTAGACTCATACCAAAACGTATAGTTTCCAGAATAGTGATTAATTTTACCAAAATCAATATCCGAAATATGGGTACAAACTGCATCCAAGAAGTGACGGTCGTGAGAAACTACGATTACTGTATTTTCATAATTCGCTAAGAAATTCTCTAACCAAGAGATCGTTTCAAAATCCAAGTCATTGGTAGGCTCATCCATAATCAATACGTCAGGATTTCCAAAAAGCGCTTGTGCCAAAAGCACACGTACTTTCATCTTTCCTTCCATATCCGCCATTAAAGTATAATGGTGTTCTTCGCCAATACCTAAGTTAGACAATAAAGAAGCAGCATCTGAATCAGCATTCCAACCGTTCATTTCTTCAAATTGAACTTGCAATTCTCCAATTCTGTCCGCATTAGCATCGTTATAATCCAAATACAATTCGTCCATTTCTTTCTTTACGGCATACAGAACTTTGTTTCCCATAATAACCGTTTCAAGAACGGTATGTTCGTCAAACATATTGTGGTTTTGATTCAAAACCGACATACGTTTTCCTGGCTCTAACTGCACATGTCCCGAAGTTGGGTCCATATCGCCAGATATTATTTTAAGAAAAGTAGATTTTCCAGCACCATTAGCACCGATGACACCATAGATATTACCGTGAGTGAATGTAGTATTTACTTCGTCGAATAAAATTCGCTTGCCAAACTGAACTGATAAATTATTTACTGTTAACATGAATATCTTTTATAAAATTTGCCGCAAAAGTACAAAAAATAAGCTATGGATTAGCATTCTTATAAAAGGAATTCAAAACAGGGTTTTGTTGAAAAGGATGATTAGAATTTGTAGGAATATTTTATATATTTGAAATTAACTAAATTTAATTAGAACCAAAAAAATTACAAAGCATCAAATCAAAATATAAAATGAACAAAGAACTTACTTTTAACTTTAAAAAAATTGTTCAAACTAGTGTTCTTTTACTATTAGTAATCATAATTTTTTGTTGTAATTATTTTGTTGTAATTATTTTGTTGAAATTAAAAAAAATAACGCGGTAATTAAAAACATAAGAGGTGATTGGGGAATAATAATTATCCCAAAACAAAGAAAAATAATTAACGGTCATGTAGCTCCTGCACCGCTATATAAAATACCTCAAGGAATGAAATTTTCAAATGACAGTATAGAGTCATATTTAGGTTTTTTTAAAGATAGTTTAGACAACAAAGGGAGATTTAAAAAGCAATATTTAGGAAATAGTACTTCTTTCAAAATAAATAATGATAGCATCTATATTAAAAACCTCTCAAATGGTAAGTGGGAATTCAAATGGAAATTCGTCAGTAGAAAAAATGACACTTTGAAATTGGCAATTAACAATACGACCTTTGTCCTTTTCAAAAAACTTAATTACAACCCTGACAATTCAAATAATTTTGACCAAATAATTTTCTCAAGTTCTGGATGTTATGGTTCATGCCCTATAATTGATATTTCAATTACAAAAGAAGGGAATATATTATTCCAAGGAGAAGGATATACAACTCCTCTTGGATTTTATTCTGGTAAAATTAATCACAAAACAAAAAATTATATTTTTAATAAATTCAAATATGCAAATCCTCTAAAACTAAAAGACTCTTACTCTGTCAACCATACAGACGACCAATCATTAACAACAACATTTGTAAAAAACGGAAAAATCATTAAGACAATTAGTGATTATGGAATGGCTGGCACTAAGGAATTAATATGGGCTTATATAGCAATTTCGAACTTCCACAAAAAAATTCATCTAAAAAGCTTACCTCTTGATGAACCTTTCTATCCTAAACTTAATTATTTTTCTTTTAAAAAAGGTGATTTGAATTTATATCTTGAAAAATCAGAAAGTTTCTATTTATGGACTGAGTTAAAAAAATCAAAACAAACAAATGGAAATTTTAAATCAAAATACAAGGTGATTTTTAATGGAAATTACACTTATTGGGGACCTGATCCAAATGAAGCCAGACAACATAAATATGAAATAAGTTCAATAACAACAGACGGACAATTTTTTAAATTTGAATTTAAAGGCAAAGAACCTGAAACTTACAATTTGGGGTATAATTTTATAGAACGTAATTTTAAAGAAATCAACTTCAAATAAAACAACATTGAAAAAAAACATTAGAATAACACTTTTATTTTTGATATTTCTTGTTATAAGTTGCAATCAAGTAAAAAAAGAAACTAATCTCAATAAAATAGTTGAATCAGAAAACAATAAGAAAGAATATTCAAAAAAACTTTCTTTATCCAATCAACTTTATCTTTTAGCTCCTGAATTTGATTCAGAAAATTGCGAATCCTTTGGAGAATGTGATTGCTGTAGCAGTAATTATTTGTTTTTGGATGATGAAAATTTTATTTGCGTTGATTACTGCCTAGATACAGACACTTACTACAGTGGCAAATACAAAATAGAAAATGATACCATAAATTTAAAATTTAATTCTACTATTGTTCAAAAAGAATACAATTGGGAAAGCGAAACAGATACAATTAATAAGCAACCAAAATATTTATATAAAACTGAAAAATGCAAAACTTTTCAAACTGTTTGGACTAAATTAAATTGCAATAAAAACAACTGTTTTAAAAAAATTGGAGATAAAACAGAATTTGCTTCCATTGACAACAAAAAGTCTTCAGAAAACTTTTTGAATGAATTAAAAAAAGAAGGGCTAATTGAAAAACTAAATTTAAAATAAAAAACGATAAAGTGGAAATCCTTTCCGTATCCACAACGTGTGTAACTTTTCCGAGTTTCTTAATGAGATTCCTCCTTCGTCGGAATGACAAGTTTGCGGAAGTAGATTTAGAAAAAAGATACTTTTTATAGCCAAAATTTACCATCTAGTTTGTCATTCCGACGAAGGAGGAATCTCATCAAACTGAGTAAAAAAAACAACAGTTAATATTACTATCTCATCAAACGGAATAAAAAAACTCGTTTATCCACAATAAGATAAACGAGTTTTTATTTTATAAAATGATTATTTTACAATTCTGCCAATTTCTTCAAACTATCATAAATAGCCAGTTCCACATCGGCATTATTACGGGTATTGATTTCTGCTAACAAACTATTCAATACCGTTTTATTAGGAGTTTGATTTTGTTCAAATCCTTTCAACAATTCTTTAGCAACAGCACTTAAATGCTCTGACAAAGGCAATAGCGGCTGAATCAAAGGTGCATTTTTACTAAACACATTCAGCTCGACATCCATATTAATCCATTGATTTAAATAATACACAATCTCAGTTTTTGATGAATCATCTTTATCAGTTAGGTATCGATTAACCATTTTGTTAAACTCATACGCATCTGGAGCATCGGCAGCACAGGCATCAGCAAACAAGGTCAAAGGCGAATACATAAAGTACTTCTTCCCGCCTCCATTGCGTTTGTAAATTTTATAAGGTTCGCAGATATTGGTAAAATCATTGAGCGCTTTAATGCCTTGGTTATTAGAAATATTTCGCAAAATCACTTCTTTGTTTCGAATATGTGTCAAAC
>JALRGZ010000287.1 GCA_023253295.1 Flavobacterium sp. | reverse complement strand
CTACTGAAAATCTTCAGTACTCATAATCAACTGGGTTCATTATGAAGAGGTTGCAATCAGTTCAAATTTTTCCTCTCGTATTTTGATGTGCAAAGGTATGAAACCATTTTTGATTTGTAAATGAATCTGAACTAAAATTTTTTATTTAATTCTTCGAGATTTAATATAGGTTCAATAGTTTTGAATTTAGTAAGTAAACAAATGTTAAATTTGTAAAAAAACATTAGGATTATTGAAAATAAGTCTTGAAATTTGGTTGTCAATAAAAAAAGATGGCTACAAATAAGTTTATTATGATGTGTATTTACAAACAGAAGTTTTTCTGGGGGTAATCTATGCTTTAATTGATATAAAAGACAATTTATAAAGCCTCCCGTAACTTGGGAGGTTTTTTTTTGAGAATAAAAAAAATTAACTAATTAAAAGTTTACTATTATGAGTAATTTGAATTTTGAAACCAATGCCTTGCACGCAGGGCATGATGTAAAACAACATGCAGGAACAAGAGCAGTTCCAATTTACCAGACTTCTTCTTATGTATTTAATAATTCGGAACATGCAGCTAATTTATTTGGATTAGCTGAAGCAGGGTATATTTATACACGTTTGAATAATCCAACTAATGATATTTTAGAACAACGTTTGGCGGCTCTAGAAGGTGGAATTGCAGCAGTAGTTACGGCTTCGGGAACAGCAGCGATCGTTACTGCTTTGTTAGCAATATTAAAAACAGGAGATCATATTGTGGCTTCGAGCAGTTTGTATGGTGGAACTTTTAATTTATTTAGTTCGACTTTGCCAAGATTAGGTATTACAACAACTTTTGTGGATCCTTCGGATGTCGCAAATTTTGAAAAAGCAGTGAAAGCAAATACAAAAGTGATTTTTGTAGAGAGTTTAGGGAATCCTAAATTAGATGTATTGGATTTAAAAGCTATTGCTGCTGTTGCTCAAAAAATAAAAGTGCCATTTATGGTTGATAATACAGTCGCTTCTCCTTATTTATTAAATCCAATTGAACATGGAGCTAATATTGTAGTGCATTCGCTAACTAAATATATTGCTGGTAATGGTACTTCTTTAGGAGGTGCTATTATTGATGCTGGAACTTTTGACTGGAGTAGTGGTCGTTTTCCGGAATTTACAGAGCCAAATCCAGGTTATCATGGTTTAGTCTATCATGAAGCATTAGGGGCAGCAGCATTTATTGCTAAGGTTAGAATTGAAGGTTTAAGAGATTATGGAGCAGCATTGAGTCCGTTTAATGCTTTTCAAATTATTCAAGGATTAGAAACTTTGTCGGTTCGTGTTCAAAGACATAGTGAGAATGGTTTAGCGTTAGCACAATGGTTAGAAGAACAAGAACAAGTAGCTTGGGTAAACTATCCAGGGTTGAAATCAAGCAAATATTATGATTTGGCACAAGAATATTTAGCTAAAGGGCAAAATGGATTAGTGACTTTTGGCTTAAAAGGAGGTTTTGATGCGGCTAAGAAAGTTGCAGATGAAACGAAGTTGTTTTCGTTGTTAGCTAATATTGGAGATACAAAGTCTTTGATAATTCATCCAGCAAGTACAACTCATCAACAATTGACTGATGAACAGCAATTAAGTTCGGGTGTTTCTAAAGATTTAATCCGTATTTCAGTAGGTTTAGAGAATGTCGAGGATTTAAAAGCGGACTTAAAAGAAGTATTTAACAGTTTGTAATGTCTAATTTAAACTTAGCTTAACATCAAAAAAAGATTTAGGCAGTATCTTTGGAATGTCAAATCAGGAGAGTAGAATAAAGATAGTTGTTAAGCTGTTTGGAAAAAAGGCTCTTTTTTGATTTGCTTTTTCAAAAAAAAATTAAATCTCTCAAATTAGAGATCTCTGAATAACCTAATTTTGATAAAATAGCTGAAAAAAAATAAAAAAAAGAAGTGTTGGTGAAGATTAATTTATATCTTTGTAGCACAAAACAAAAAAAGAAATGAATTTTATTATTTGTAAAAAGGCTATGGTTCAATCTAAGGGGATTTGCAGGAGTGCAATTGCTTAATGTTTTTTATTCAAATAAGACAAAAATATAGCAAAAGCCTCCTAAGAAATTAGGAGGTTTTTTGTTTAAAACACAAATAATATAAATTTTAAGAAATAATGATAATGATTACTATCAACAATAAGATAAAAAAACAATCTTCGGTAGCTGTACTTTGTATGCAGAAGCTGGTCTGTTGATATCCAAAAGTATCGTTTATAATAGTATATATAAACCCTTTTGGTAGCCATCAAAAGGGTTTTTTTATACAACAAATATAATTTAAACAAAACAAACAATAAATTAAATTTAAACATCATGAACACAAGAAGAATGATTACAAGGGCGTTAGACTTTATAAGAGGAATAAGGACTAATAATAGTGAAGAAAACAGAAATAGAATTGAATTAACAAATACCAGATTTGGTATTAATGCAGGGGTGGATGCTAAAACTCAAAAAAAAGCATCTAATTCATTAACGTTTTTGATGTATTCTAAAGAAAATGAAACACTATTTATCTAATTGTAATTTCGATAATATAAATTTCAAACGCAGGTGATTTCTGGATTTTGTGTTCAGTGATGACTTGCGTTTGTTTGTTATATAATTGCTGGTTTAAAACTACATCAGCAAAATTTGTTTGTTTGAAAAAATAGTAGTTACTTTGCTGCTTTAAGTTCATAAACGTATTGAAATGTTATAAAGAAAGGACGAGGGAATAGACCCGATGATGCCTTAGCAACCCTTCGATTCATCGAAGAAGGTGCTACATTCTATCTGCTATGGCGGAAAAGATAACAATGCAAATTCTTCTAGTTTATTGAGCTTTCTTTATAATGTTTCCATCATCAAATAAGATTTGAAATTGGAAAATAAACCCAATCCTATTATAATTAAAAATTTCACTACTGAATGTGGTGCTTTATATCCTGTTGTTCATTTAAGTTACCAAGTCTTTGGACCTGCACTTAATACAGCACCAGTGATTGTTGTGAATCATGCTTTGACTGGTAACTCTCAAGTAATTGGTGAGAATGGTTGGTGGAATGATTTAATAGGAGAAAATAAAACTATTGATACGCATAAATACAGTATTTTGGCATTTAATGTTCCTGGAAATGGGTATGATGGTTCTATTATTGAAAATTATGCTGACTTTACAGCTAGAGATATTGCCCGACTTTTTATAGAAGGTATTAACTACTTAAATGTTCAGCAATTGTACGCTATTATTGGTGGTTCAGTAGGAGGAGGAATTGCTTGGGAAATGATTGCATTAAAGCCAAAATTGGCTTTACACGTTATTCCTATTGCGACCGATTGGAAATCTACCGATTGGTTAATTGCTAATTGCTTTTTGCAAGAGCAAATTTTAAAAAATTCATCAAATCCAATACAGGATGCCCGAGTTCATGCTATGTTGTGTTACAGAACTCCAGAATCTTTTAAACTGAAATTTGATAGAACCATAAATGAAGAATTAGCGATATTTAATATAGAAAGTTGGCTACTTCATCATGGTAAAAAATTACAAAAACGTTTTCAGTTGGCTTCCTATAAAATGATGAATCAATTATTAAAAACAATAGATATCACCAGAAATAGTGATTCTTTTGAAGTGTTTGCTTCTAAAATTGAAGCGACAATTCATATCATAGGTATAAATTCAGATTTGT
>JALRGZ010000235.1 GCA_023253295.1 Flavobacterium sp. | reverse complement strand
ATTCAAAATCTAAAACAAGCACCTTAAAACGATTCCAATATTTTGAATAGTCAGTGCCATACATAAAGTTAGATGGGTTACCAAAACGTCCGGCTACTGATTGAACTATCAAATTTAATTGGTCGGGGGAAAAATAAGGTGCTAAATCCCCTACATAAACTTCTCTAACTTCTCCCCAATGTACTAAATCGGAAAAGTCATTTTTAGAACAATATGATAAAACTAAATTTTCAGGATTAATTTCTCTTACTTTTACTGCGCCATTTTCATCAATGTATTCGATGGAATTACAGTAACTCTAATAGTTTGAGGTGAAGCACATTGTCCATCATCGGGAGTAAAAGTATAGGAATCACTGTTTAAATTATCAAGCGCTTTATCCCATGTTCCTGCAACTTCATTAGGAGAAGTAGTCGCTAAAATTGCCTCATCATTACCTGAGCAAATTGTAAAATCCTCAAATCCTGGATCATCCGGATTAACTTCAATTGTCATCTCCGCTCCATTAGCACATTCATTTGCATTTGGAGTAAATTTATAAGTTTTGGTAACAGTATTATCTATTTCAGAGGGCTCCCATGTTCCTTCAATTCCCTCTAAAGAAGAAGTAGGCAATGCAGGCGGATCTTCTCCTTCACAAATAGGATCTATTTGATCGAATGTTGGAGTTGAAAAAGTTTGACATGGCACACTACATTTAATTTTTTGCGAAGGCACACATGGATGTGAAGCTGAAGTTAAGGTAAGCTCTACAGATTGCCCTTGTGATAAATTAGAAACTATAAAATGAGACTCATTATTAGGATTAAATTCTGTTATTACAGGCGCATTTTCAATAGAATAAGAACAAAAATAAGTTTGTGAAATAAATGCATTATTATTCGACCAATCAAATAAAACAGTATTATTTATTGTTGCTGGAGGGGTAAAATCATTTGAATAATTTGGAATTTGTGATGCATCACATCTAAAATTTAAAATAGTTGCTCCACTATCAGCTTGTACATTAACAACAATTGGAACACGATTACTTTCAACACCTCCGATGGTTTGACTGACGTAATAAGTGACAGATGAACCTATAATAGCAGTATTAGGTGTTGGTGCAGTAGTTAATGCTAGTTCCGTTGGTAAATTAGTAAGATACCAATTTAATGTTCCCCCACTAGAAGCAACAGCCATTAATGGTTTGTTGCAATTTTGCCAATAAGTAGTTGGGGAGTACACTTTAGGCACAGGAGTTTGCGCAAATATATTGACATGAAATAACAAACTAAAAACACTAACAAAGACAAATAAAAGTAAATTCTTTTTCATTGTTCTAAATTTAAAAAGAGGTTCGATTTGGGGAAATCATATCATTTGGTAAATATATTAAAAAAGCAAGCTTTAAAAAAGGGAAACTCAAATATAAACTACTTGGTTGTCATAAAATGAATGACAAAAAAAAAGACCCAGCTTGGCTGGGTCTTTTTTAAATACTATTTACAATTGATTTAAGCCGCTTTATGCTCTTCTTCAATTTGTTTTTTATCATCAATTGAAATACAATCTACCAAAACTGGAGTTGCCACAAATAAAGAAGAATATGTTCCTACAACGATACCTACAAGCATCGCAAAGATAAATCCTCTGATTGATTCACCTCCAAAAACAAACATGATTAATAATACTAAAATCATCGTCAATGAAGTATTGATAGTTCTTGACATTGTTGAGTTAATCGATTTATTTACAATTTCAGAGAAAGACCCTTTAGTTTTCCCATCTAAGAATTCACGAACCCTGTCAAATACGATTACGGTATCATTCATAGAATAACCAATTACCGTAAGGATTGCTGCAATAAAGTGTTGGTCAATTTCCATACCGAAAGGCATAAATTTATAACACAATGAATAAATTCCTAATACAAAGATAACGTCATGCGCAACAGCTGCAATAGCTCCTAATCCATATTGCCATTTTCTAAAACTGATTAACAAATACAAGAATACAATTATCATTGCTCCCAATACTGCCCAGTAAGCATTAGTTTTGATATCTTCTGCAACTGTTGGACCTACTTTAGACGCCTGTAAAATACCTAATTGTTTTCCATCATAAGCATTTACAAACTTATCATAAGTCATATCTGAACCATAGTGATGTTTCAAAGTTTCAAACATAATTTTGTTTACTTCCTCATCTGCTTTAGTTCCGTGCTCTTCAACTTTGTATTTAGTTGTAATTTTTAATTGATCAGCATTACCAAAGATTTTCACCTCTGCACTACCATCTAAAACTTTAGCCAATTCTTGTTTTACTACTTCAGTTTCAACTGGCTTATCAAAACGAACTTGGAATGTTCTACCTCCAACAAAATCCACACCTTGATCTAATCCATTAGTTGCAAGAGAGAAAACACTCACTATTAACACAACTGCAGAAAAGATATAAGTGATTTTTTTCACTTTTAAGAAATCAAAGTTGAATTTCGTAAAGAAGTTTTTAGAAAAATTAGTTACAAACGATAAATCTGCTTTTTTAGCAATGTTTTTATCAATAAAAATTCTAGCAATAAAAATGGATGTAAACAAAGATGTTACGATACCAATTAATAAAGTTGTAGCAAATCCTTTAATTGGACCTGAACCAAAAATAAATAATACAGTACCAATTAAAATATGTGTGACGTTAGCATCTACAATTGAACGCATTGCTCCTGTCCAGCTGTATGAAATTTTAACCGCTTCATCTAAAGATTTACCTTCACGTAATTCTTCTTTTGCTCTTTCATAGATAATAATATTCGCATCAACAGCAGTACCCATTGTTAAAACGATACCTGCAATACCAGGTAAAGTTAACACAGCTCCTAAACTCGCTAAAATTCCAAATAAAAATAATAAATTCACTGCTAAAGCAATATTAGCATACCATCCAGCTTTTCCATAATATACTAACATCCATAGAGAAACCAATAGCAAACCTACAACTGCAGACATAGTACCATTATCAATAGCTTCTTGTCCTAAAGATGGCCCTACAACTTCTGATTGAACAATATCAGCTGCTGCAGGAAGCTTACCTGCTCTCAATACATTCGCTAAGTCCGTTGCTTCTTCAATTGTAAATGAACCTGAAATTTCTGATCTTCCTCCGGCAATTGGTCCACTAGAAACACCAGGTGCAGAATAAACTACATTATCTAATACAATCGCTATATTTGATTTTTGAGTATAAGCTCTACCTGTTAATTCTTCCCAAGTTTTAGCTCCTTGTCCATTCATTTCAATAGAAACAGATGGTTTTCCTAACTGATCAAAATTTTGATTAGCTCCTGTAACCACATTTCCACTCATTGAAGCTACATTATCTCTATTTCCTTTTAAAGCATAAAGAGCAACAGTTTCAATTTCTTTTCCTTTATTATCTACATTTTTTTCAACAATACCCCAAACAAATTTTGCATAGTGCAATTCAGGTGATAATAAAATTCTTATATCAGGTCTTTTAAAATAACCATTAACAACAGCAGTATCTTTTGGAGAAAAAAGAGCCAAAACTGGTCCTCCACCTTGACCTACCATTTTATCTAATAAAGGATTATTTCCTTTTTTAGTTGTAGCTGAATCTTTAGCATCCGTTAATAAAGCACTTAATGAATCTTTTACTACAGCTTTTGTTTCTGTTTTAGCAACTTCTGTTTTCTTCAAAGCTTCATTAGCAGCCATTAAAAAATTACCAACTTCGTCAATTTTAAAAGTTTCCCAGAACTCTAATTGAGCTGTACTTTGTAATAAGTTTTTAACTCTAGCAACATCTTTAGCTCCAGGAAGCTCTACTCTAATTCTACCAGAATTACCTAAACGTTGAATGTTCGGTTGAGTAACACCAAACTTATCAATTCTTTTTCTTAATACTTCAAAAGCAGATACTATTGATTCGTCAATTTTTCTTTGAATAATTGGTTTTACTTCAGCATCTGACATTTCGAAATTGATTTCATCACTCAAAGATCTATTTGCAAAAATATCAGGTGAAGCTAAATTTGTATCTCCTTTTATTTCATCAAAAGCTTCAAAAAAAGATTCAACATAAGTATCGTCAGATTGTTTTTGTAGTACATCTGCATTATCTAAAGCTTTGTTAAATATTGGATCTTTAGAATACTCTGCTAAACCTTTCAAAATGTCTTTTACAGAAACTTGAAGAGTAACATCAATACCCCCTTTTAAATCTAAACCTTTGTTTAATTCTTTATTTTTGGCACTTTTATATGTGGTAAATCCAAATATTGATTCATCAGATATAGAATCTAAAAAATTAGTATACTTTTCTTCTCTAAGG
>JALRGZ010000216.1 GCA_023253295.1 Flavobacterium sp. | reverse complement strand
TTTTTTCAGACCTTTGCAAAAAAATAAAACAAATACCATTGAGTTATATACTTAACATAGAAACGGCAACTAAAAAATGTTCTGTTTCCATTGCTAAAGAAGGAAAGACGATAGTTTGTAATGAGATAGCCGAAGAGGGTTATTCCCATGCAGAACGTTTACATGTGTTTATCGAAGAAAGTATCCAAGAAGCTGGAATAACCTATAGAGATTTAGTTGCTATTGCGGTAAGTCAGGGGCCGGGTTCTTATACCGGACTTCGAATTGGTGTTTCGGCAGCAAAAGGTTTGTGCTATGCATTAGGAATTCCATTGATTGCTGTGGATACTTTAAAAGCTTTGGCAGCTCAGGTTAAAGTTGAATCTGGTTTGATTATTCCAATGTTAGATGCCAGAAGAATGGAAGTGTACAGTGCTGTTTTTTCAAATGCATTGGAGTCTAAAAGAGCCATTCAGGCAGAGATTATTACAGAAGATTCTTTTAAAGATTATAAAGAAACATTGTATTTTATTGGTGATTGTGCGACAAAATGTAAAGAAGTATTGACTCAGCCTAATTTTGTTTTTCTGGAAGAAATTATTTATCCATCTGCTAAAGAAATGAGTGCTTTTAGCTTTGAGAAATTCCAGCAAAATGATTTTGTGGATGTGGCTTATTTTGAGCCGTATTATCTGAAAGATTTTATGGTAACCACTTCAAAAAAATAACAAAAAAGCGTTTCAATCGAAACGCTTTTTTGTTGAAGTTATTCCTTCTGAAATTAATTTACGGATTTAATTATAAAAGGATTAATTTTATTTAACTAAATAAATCGGTTTTGAAAAAAGTTGTAAACCAAAAATATTCTATAGCGCAGCAATGTTTGATTAGCATTGTATTGGTTTTTGTCGTTTCTGTTGCTTGTTTTTTTTCTTCAAAATATGTTGATTATCGGATTACAGCATTAGTTTTATTAATGACGGTTTCGTTTGTAGCGATGCTTTTTGATATTTTACCGGTATTACTTACTGCAGTTTTAAGTGGTTTAATATTAAACTATTTCTTTATTGAGCCAATATTTACTTTTCATATTACTGATACCGAAGATGTTCTACTTTTTTTAATGTACCTTATTATTGCTTTGGTAAATGCTGTGTTGACATTCAAAATTCGGGAAGCTGAAAACAAAGCAAGGGATAAAGAGGAAAAAGTGAAAACAATTCAGTTGTATGATACCTTGTTGAATTCTCTTTCTCATGAGTTAAAAACTCCAATAGCAACAATTGTAGGTGCAATTGATGTGTTAAAAGAAAATAGAAATAAACTATCTGAAACGAATCAATCGGAGTTGTTAGAAGAGATTGACAAAGCCAGTATCCGACTGAATACGCAAGTGGAGAATTTATTAAACATGAGCCGACTGGAAACAGGAATGCTCAAATTAAAGTTAGATTGGTGTGATATTAATGAACTTATTTATGCTGTAATCCAAAAAAACAGTCCTGAAAAACTCAAGCACAATATAGTATTTGTGCCAAATGATAAATTACCTTTGTTTAAATTAGATGGCGGATTGATTGAAGAAGTTATTCAAAATTTAGTGACTAATGCAATTCAGTATACTCCTGAAGATACTATTATTTCTATAGATGTAAAGCTGGAATCCGATTGTTGTATTATTTCAGTATTAGATACTGGAAATGGTTTTCCGGAAAGTGAGATACAATATGCTTTTGATAAGTTTTATCGTTTGCCAAGTACTAAAACAGGGGGGAGTGGTTTAGGTTTGTCTATCGTAAAAGGTTTTGTTGAAGCTCATAATGGTACTGTAGAATTGAAAAGTAATCCAAATCGGTCAGGAGCTTGTTTTGTTATTAATATCCCTGTGAAAACATCTTATATAAATCATCTCAAAAATGAATAAAGCCGAAGTATTAGTAATTGATGATGAAGCACCAATTAGAAAATTACTTGAGATTACGCTGGAAAGTAATGATTATAAAGTTTGGTTTGCTGAAACGGGTAAAGAGGGAATTATGTTAGCAGTGAATCATCCTCCTGAATTGATTTTGCTGGATATTGGTTTGCCAGATAAGAGTGGACATGAAGTTCTAAAAGAATTAAGAGCTTGGTATAATAAAGCAATTATTATTTTGTCGGTTCAAGATAATGAGGAAGATATTGTAAAGGCTCTTGATAATGGCGCTACCGATTATTTAACGAAACCATTTAGAACAGCTGAACTTTTAGCTCGAATGCGTTCGGCAATTCGCAGAAATCAAACACAAAATGAAAGTACTGTATTGGTTTGTGATGATTTACAAATCGATTTTGGAGCCCGAATTATCAAGCTTAATGACGAACCTCTTAAGCTTACCGCTACGGAATTCAATTTGTTGGCTCTCTTTATGAAAAATGAAGGGAGAGTTTTAACCCATCAATATATTTTAAAAGAAATATGGGGTGTTGCTTATCAAACTGAAACACAATATTTGAGAGTTTTTGTAGGGACACTTCGCAAAAAAATAGAAGAAAATCCTAACCACCCTAAGCATATTATTACTGAAAGTGGAGTAGGATATCGTTTTAGTTAATCTTTATAAAATCTTTATATAAGAGCAGTCTATCTTTATATTCTGCCTATACCATTTGTTGGAACTTTGTATCATTAGAATTTTAAATAAATTAAATAATGAATACAACAAAAAATGGTGTGGTTAATAAAGTAACAATAGCTTCTCTTTTAGTGGCACTTGGTATCATCTATGGCGATATTGGAACGAGTCCTTTATATGTAATGAAAGCTATAATTGGTACTCGCAAAATTAGTTTAATGTTAGTTTATGGTGGTGTGTCTTGTGTGTTTTGGACTTTAGTTTTTCAAACTACTATCAAATACATCTGGCTTACACTTCGTGCAGATAATCAGGGAGAAGGGGGGATTTTTTCTCTCTATGCTTTGGTAAGACGTTATGGAAAAAAATTAGTTATCCCTACTATACTTGGAGCTACCACCTTACTGGCTGATGGTATTATTACGCCTCCAATTTCAGTTTCTTCAGCTGTTGAAGGATTGAGTATGGTCAAGGGATTTGAAAATATAATTGTTCCGGGAAATTTTTTAACTGTTGGAATAGTTGTTTTTATTTTATCCCTGCTTTTTTTCTTTCAGCGTTTTGGAACTCAGGTTATAGGGAAAACATTTGGTCCTATTATGGCTACTTGGTTTACGATGTTGATGGTTTTTGGGTTGAAAGAAATCATGCTGCATGCCGACATTTTACAAGCTTTAAATCCTTATTATGCTTATGATTTATTAATTAATTATCCAAAAGGATTTTGGCTATTGGGAGCCGTTTTTCTTTGTACAACTGGTGCTGAAGCTTTGTATTCGGATTTGGGACACTGTGGTATTAAGAATATTCGCATCACATGGATTTATGTAAAAATAAGTTTGATTGTTGCTTATTTAGGTCAGGCGGCTTGGTTAATGCATCAAGGCGGAGCATTGTTAAATGAAAGAAATCCTTTTTTTGAAATCATACCAACATGGTTTTTAATTCCAAGTATTATTATTTCTACCTGCGCGACTATTATTGCTTCACAAGCTTTAATAAGCGGAAGTTTTACTTTAATTAGTGAGGCTATGAACCTTAATTTTTGGCCCAGAGTTTCAGTTAAACAACCGAGCGATAGTAAAGGACAAATTTATATTCCGAGTATTAACACTATTCTTTGGTTTGGTTGTGTTTTGATGATGGTTTATTTTAAAGAAAGTACTCATATGGAGGCTGCTTATGGCTTTTCGATTACAATCACTATGATGATGACATCACTGTTGTTAAGCTATTTTATTTATTACAGATTGAAATGGAAAAAGATTTATGTAATCTTATTTTTGACTGTTTTTAGTGTAATAGAAATATCATTTTTTATTGCTAATGTGGCTAAAATTAAAGAACGTTGGATGTTTTTGTTTTTTGAATTGTTCATATTTACAGTTATGTATGTTTGGTTTTATGCCCGAAAAATCAATAATACTTTTACCAAGTTTGTCGAATTGGGTAAATATAGCGAGCAATTAATAGAATTAAGTTCTGACGATAGTATTCCTAAATTTGCAACCCATTTAGTTTATTTAACTAAAGCTGACAGAAGATATGAAATAGAGGATAAAATCATTAAGTCTATTTTTTCTAAGAATCCAAAACGTGCCGATGTGTATTGGTTTTTGCATATCAATCGTACCGAAGATCCTTTTACCTTATCCTATAATGTTTCTGAATTAGCAGATGATAAAATTATCAACGTGAATATTAATGTTGGTTTTAGAATACAACCAAAAACAGAATTGTATTTCAAAACTATCGTTAAAGAATTAGTGGCTAACAAAGAACTAAATTTGCATATCAGACCGGATGGATCCAGTAAATACAATAATGAATCGGATTTTAAATTTGTAGTTATCGAGAAATTTTTGTCTATTGAAAATGAATTTGCTTTACGTGTAGGCCTTTTGTTGAATGGTTATTTCTTCTTGAAACGTTTAGGGGTGAGTGATGAAAGAGCATTTGGTTTAGAGAAATCAGATGTCGTTGTCGAGCAGATTCCGTTGGTTTATCAGCCTATAACCAACATAAAATTAAATCGGGAAATTAAATTTAGTTAAAAAGGAATCTTATAGAATTAAATCGCTTTTTAATTTTAAAACAAAGGAGAAATCACGTAGACATTTTGCTGTGTGATTTCTCCATTTTTAAGAATACTAATATTAAAATACTTTAATGTTCGGAAAGTAATTTAAGCATTAATAGCTTCTACCTGAATGTTGTTGTCGTTTAACATGCTTTTCAACATGTTTTCGATTCCTGATTTTAAAGTAAATGTAGAAGATGGACATCCGCTGCAAGCTCCCTGAAGAATTACTTTTACAACCTTGCTTTCTTCGTCAAATGATTCAAAAGCAATATTTCCTCCGTCAGCAGCTACTGCAGGTTTAACATATTCTTCCAGAATGTTGATGATTTGTTGTGAAGTAACATCTAGTTTATCAAACTCTTCATTTTTAATTTGTTCTTGTTTTTCAGCATTAATAACTACGCTGTCATCCAAAACAATACCTCCGTTTTCAATGTATTGTTTGATGAAAGTTCTTAATTCTAAGGTGATTTCGTCCCAGCTGTTTAAGTCGTATTTAGTGATGGAAATATAATTTTCGTCAATAAAAACTTCTTTTACAAATGGAAATTTGAATAATTCCTTAGCTAATGGTGAAGAAGCTGTTTGATCTATGTTTTTATATTCAACTGCATTTTTAGTCAGCATTCTGCTCACTACAAATTTTAAAGCCGAAGGATTAGGAGTTGTTTCTCCATAAACCGTGATCGGTTGTTTTTTAGGTTTGTTTTCATCCAGATTGATGATAACGCCTCCATTGTTTACATACTCTTCGATTTGTTCTGCTACAGCATCTTTTACGTCATTCCAGTCTACAATACTGAATCTTTCAATTGCAATAAAATTTCCGGAAATATAAACTGTTTTTACAAAAGGTAAATAGAATAATTGTTGGGCAAGTGGTGAAGATTTAGCTTCGTCAATGTTTTTAAACTCAAAACTTTCGTTTTTGGTAATAAAATCTTCAAATTCAAACTTTAATATAGTTGGGTTTTGCGTTTCTTTAACAGTTATTTTTGTCATGATTGTTGTAAATTTTTACAAATTTAGCAAAGTTATTTTCTATGATTAACTATATTTGGATTATTAATGAATAAATTAACGTAACTTTAGTTTTTAGCAAAGGTTTCTTTCTTTTTATTCTGCTCATTCTGATTAATTTTTTTTAGATGTATACCAAAATTAGATTCTTTTTAATTTGCTTTTTTCTCGGACTGTATTCTTATTCTCAGGAAGGGATTCCTGTATATTCGGATTATCTTTCAGATAATTATTATTTATTACATCCTTCTATGGCAGGTGCTTCTAATTGTGCAAAATTAAGATTAACAGCCCGTAAACAATGGTTTGATCAGGAAGATGCACCTGCACTCCAAACACTGAGTTATAACGGAAGAATTGGAGAAAAAGCAGGAGGGGGTATTATTCTTTTTAATGATAAAAATGGATATCATTCTCAAAAAGGAGTTAAGCTTACTTATGCATATCATTTAATGTTTTCCAGAGATGAAATCGATTTGAATCAGTTGTCTTTTGGTATTAGTGGAGGTTTGATTCAGAGTCAATTAGATGAGACGGAATTTTTACAATCAGGAGATTTTGATCCAGGTGTTGACGGAACTATTGTTCAAAAAGATTCTTATTTCAATGTGGATTTTGGAATGTCGTATAATTATTTAGATTTTTATATACATGCTACTGTAAAAAATGCGATTGAAACCAGACGTCAAATTTATACCGGATATGAAAGTGATAATTTGAGAAAATTTATTCTGAGTTCGGGTTATATTTTTGGAAACAGTGACCGTATTTTATGGGAGCCTTCCATCATGTTTCAATATGCTGATTTGACCAAAGAAAAGGCTATCGATTTTAACCTGAAAGCTTATAAGAATATGGACTTTGGAAGACTTTGGGGCGGATTGTCCTACAGAACCAGTTTTGATGGAGCGCAATACAATAATGGAGGAGGTATATCTAAACAACGATATCAATCTTTTTCTCCAATACTTGGGGTGAATTATAAGAACTTCATGTTTGCTTACACTTATTCTCATTTAGGGGGAGATGTACAATTTGGAACCGGAGGTTTTCACCAGATCACTTTAGGACTGGATTTATTCTGTCGTCGTGAGAAATACGATTGTAATTGTCCTGCCATTAATTAATTTTCAAAAATCTTATGTTGATAAAGTCGGTAAACGGGAAATCACCACTAATTCCAGACGATTGTTATGTGGCTGAGAATGCAACTATAGTGGGAGATGTGAGTTTTGGATCTTCTTGCAGTGTTTGGTTTAATGCAGTGGTAAGAGGAGATGTGAATTTTATAATAATAGGCAACAAAGTAAATATTCAAGATGGAGCGGCGATACATTGTACCTACCAAAAATACCCGACGATTATTGGTAATAATGTTTCTATTGGTCACAATGCCATTGTACATGGTTGTGTGGTTCATGATAATGTTTTAATAGGAATGGGAGCTATTGTGATGGATAATTGTACTATTGAAAGTAATTCCATTATAGCTGCAGGTGCTGTTATCACTCAAAATACAGTAGTTACTTCGGGTTCTATCTGGGCGGGTGTTCCTGCCAAAAAAGTGAAAGACTTAGATCAATCTAATTTTGCAGGAGAGATCCTGCTGACCTCGATGGACCGGGACGGGACGCGGTCGGGGTTCAACCTGCCGCTGACGCGGGCCATCGCCGATGCGGTGAACGTTCCGGTCATCGCATCCGGCGGCGTCGGCACGCTGGACCACCTGGTCGAGGGCGTGACCGAAGGCCATGCCTC